>PSLF01000004.1:33190-154919 GCA_040289475.1 Acidimicrobiia bacterium
TTGGGATACCGCAACGAGCCTGTTGTGCTGGTTGCGCTACGGTCAGCTGCCATGCTAACGGGATTGGGAATTTTATCCTCCAGCCCTATTCATGCTGTTCGTCTGGGGCCGGGCTCGGAGGCAGCCTTTAGAGGCCCGTGGCAACCGCCACGGTTTTTCCTCCCTTACTGGTCGCTTCTTGCTCTGGTAGTCATGGCAGCATCCATAGTCATTGACGGACACCGCTCTTCAGTGGTGTACGGATTCTCGGCCTTCGCTGGTGCAACTGCGCTTGTGGTAGTGCGCCAGCTGCTAACAATAAGAGAGAACTACAAACTGTTTACCAGACTCGCTGAAGCCGACGAGAGACGACAAACGTTCTTGCGCGAACTCCTCAAGGGAGTTGAAGAAGAGCGAATCAGGGTTGCTAACTCGATAGATAGCGGTCCTGTCCAACAGCTCACAGCACTCATGCTGCGAGCGCAGCGCGCCGCTACAAGGGAAACTACTCATCCCAAGCTCCTTATTGAAGCCTTGACAAAACAGCTTTCCGTCGCCTTGGAAGAGCTAAGAGAACTTACACGCTCGCTCAGACCAAGTTTGACAGAAGCCAGAGACTTAGCCGAAGCAATCGCTCTCGAAGTAAAAGAGGCCTTTTCAGGAGCTCCCGTGACAGTCGAACTCGATGTCGAAGAACCCCCAGGACTAGCACCTGAGCAACAGTTGCATTTATTCAGGATAGCTGAAGAAGCAATCGATAACGTCCGGATGCATGCTGGGGCATCCAAGGTGCAGGTTACGCTCAAATCGGAGAGAGGGCTGGAATCTAGCCAGAGAAGGGTCGTCCTCGAGGTAAAAGACGATGGTAAGGGTTTCGTCGAAAGGGTGCTCTACACACGGACCAGCATTGTGCGCACAGGTATATCCTCCATGCGGGAGCGGGCTGACATCTTGGGAGCTGACTTACAGCTAATCTCGACACCGGGGGCAGGCACAATCGTAAGGGTATTGCTGGATTTGCCACAACAAATCCACTCGGCACAGCGTCACACAAAGGAGCCAACGTGATCGACTACGAAACTCTAGACGGTGCTATTGGAGTCAACTGGTACGAGGTCGACCCAAACTTACAGCAACTCGTCGACAGAGTCGTTGCACCTGGAGACAGAGAATGGGCCCATGCGAAGCTGAGGGAGTTTGGAGCACTGTGTGGCGGGCCAATAGCGCAGAGAGCCGAGGTCACCGACCGGAACCCCCCACGCCTCGTCAAGTACGACCGCTGGGGGGAACGGATCGACCATATCATCCACCACCCTGGGGCGATAGAAACCAAACGCGACCTCCATGCAAAGTACTTGTCGCTTAGCTTTTCCGAAGCCGCGAGAGAACGTGAAGCTCCCGTGACATCAACAGTGGGAACTGCGTTCTCCTACTTGTTATCTCAAGCTGAGACTGGAATGCTGTGCGCTGTGGGAATGACTGGCGGCGCGGCAGCTCTCGTGGAGGCCTGGGGAGGGCCCCAGGCAAAAGCCGAGATTCTACCCCACATGACCTCCGAGGAGTTTGAACACTACTGGGACGGGGCCATGTTCATGACTGAACGCGCTGGAGGATCCGATGTGGGGGCCACCGAAACCGTTGCCCGACACCTCGAGGGAGAGAAGTGGATTTTGAACGGCTTCAAGTGGTTCTGCTCGAACGTAGATGCAAAGGTCATCGTAACCTTAGCCCGCCCCGAAGGGGCACCTCCAGGGGTGCGAGGGCTGGCCCTTTTTGCTGTTCCCAAAACAAAGAGCGACGGAACTCCGAACGGAATCGACATTCATCGACTAAAAGACAAGCTTGGCACTAAAGCCGTCCCGACTGGCGAGGTCGAGTTCGTGAATGCAGAGGCCTATTTACTAGCTGGCGGGAATCGGGTCTCTGAAGATCCCGAAGCCGCCGCAAGAGACGGCCAGGGATTGGTGCGCATGATGTCTATGGTGAATGGGTCTCGTCACGGGGTCGCACTGATGGGCCTGGGGATAGCGCGTCGTTGCTTTCTCGAGTCCGCCGTGTACGCCTCCAAACGCCGGGCATTCGGAACCAGAATCGACAACTTTCCCTTGGTACGGGAGACACTGATGCGAATGCTCATGGAGATCGAAAGCTGTGCAGCGATGGTATTCGAGGCAGCCCGTGCTCTGGAGCAGGGCAACAGAGGATTGTGGCGGATCCTCGTACCACTTGGGAAGTACCGCGCCACGCGGCGGGGTCTCCAAATAGCTACTGCCTCCCTCGAGCTGCTCGGAGGCAACGGTTACATAGAAGACTGGCCGACTGCTCGCCAACTGCGAGACGCACAGTGTCACACGATCTGGGAGGGCACCGAGAACATAATATGTCTTGATGTGAGGCGAGCTGCGAGCAGAGAAGGTTCACACCAAGAACTCTTCAAGCGCCTAGAAGAGGCAGTCTCTATAGACGCATCGAAACATGACATCTTGCGCGAGCCCCGTGATGCAATAGTCACAGCTCTCGAGGAAGCAAAGCAGGCTGTAGATATCGTACTCGGGGCTCCCAAGGACATTGCTCAGTTGCACACACGGAGACTGGCTCGGGCCCTAGCAGATGTCGCCCAAGCATCACTCCTTTTAGAAGAGGCGGCATGGGAACTCGAACATCGTTCTTCAGCCAGGAAGGCTGCCCTCACGCGGCTGTTCGTAAATACCCGGCTCGTGCGCCGGAAGCTCTGGGGGATAGGATCGCATGATCGCACCTGCATCGATTTATTCGAGCCGGTCATTAGGTACGAACCTATTGAGGATAAAGCCGTACTAGAGGCAGCGAGCGGTTAGATCTGGGGAAACGTCGAATCAGGGATTTCTAGGAATAGCTAGGTTTTCTAATGGATCAGGACGGTTGAGGAAGGGTCAGGGAGGAAACTTTGAGACTACAAGTCCCGTTCATCGTCGCCCTAGTTTTGATGGGGCTAATAATGATGGTCTTTTTGGCATGGACAATAGGTCCCGCCGGACGATCGCACCGGTGGCAAAACAGGGGTAAGCAAGGACTTCGATAACAAATGGTGGGTCAAGACCGGGAGAAATCAGAGAGGGAGGTCAAGGGAGTAGATCCTCTTGAATTTCGCAAAGTCATGAGTCGATTTGCCACCGGCGTGACAGTGGTGACAACTCGCACCCCCGACGGCAAGCCCCATGGCCTCACCGCCAATGCCTTCATGTCCGTGTCACTGCATCCACCACTCGTGCTCGTATCCATCGACAAAAAGACCGACACCCACGGATACCTTGACAAAGCTAGAGCGTTTTGCGTCAACGTCCTAAAAGAAGGGCATAGAGAGATATCAGATCGGTTTGCGTCCAAGCACCCCAACAAATTCGAGGGAGTGTCCCATAGCACCAAACATACCGGAGCGCCTGTGCTGGAGGATGCCCTCGCATGGATCGACTGCCGTGTCGTGGATCGATTCGAAGGTGGAGACCATACCTTGTTTCTCGGTGAAGTAGTGGGTCTTGAATACCGCGGCGGCAGGCCTCTGTTGTTTTACGGCGGTAAATACGGCAAACTCTCCCACGAGAACGGGTCGGAGAGTGGCGAAAGCGGTGCCTCCTAGGTCGGCGAAAAGCAGTGCCATGCAGCGACGCAGGAGCCGCTGATGAAAAAAGGCAACCTGTCGCCCCTGGAAAACTCCTTGTAAAGTCCGTATCAAGTATCTGGCCGAGACAACTTGACTTTATTTGCAGCGCAGTCTTGTCCGGGATACCCTTGAGCAGCACCCAGATGCTTAGCTGATAAGAGCCACACGAAGCAAGGCGGCGGTGCAGTGGTGAAGAAACGTCGGCTAGCGAAACATGTTCAGTGTTTGTAGATGAACAAGTGCATCGGCAGCAATTGGTCGGCAGTTCGTACTGAGGAGTGTAGATGAAGGGCGCAATTCTTCCCGCAATAGGCAAGGATTTAGAAGTAGTGGACGACCTAGAGGTTTCATCGCCAAGAGAGCGAGAGGTCAAAGTCAAGATTCACGCCACTGGTGTCTGCCACTCGGACCTATCAGTGCAGAACGGCACAATAATGGTTCCACTCCCAGCTGTACTTGGACACGAAGCTGCGGGAGTGATCGAAGAGGTTGGATCGGCGGTAACGAGTGTCCAACCAGGAGACCATGTCGTGCTTTCTTTCGTACCCGAGTGCGGAAAGTGCTGGTTTTGCGTTCGCGGAATGCCCAACTTGTGCGAGGTTGCAACTACTGGAATCGTACGCGGCGGCCTTTACGACGGCCAAAGCCCCTTTTCGAGAAAGGGAGAGCGAATCAACCAAATGACTGAGTGCGGTACCTTCGCCGAGTACACCGTCGTTCCTGAGGGAGGGGTCATCAAAATTCCCGAGGACGTTGCTCTTGAAGACGCTGCACTTTTGGGATGTGGCGTTACGACTGGGGTCGGTGCAGTTCTGAACACAGCTCAAGTCGAAGAGGGCTCCTCGGTAGCCGTCATCGGGACTGGTGGGGTCGGACTCAATGTCATCCAGGGCGCAGTAATCGCTGGGGCTGCCAAGATTATCGCAGTCGATCTTTTGGACAACAAGTTGGAGATGGCTAAAGCGTTTGGAGCTACTGATCTAATCAATTCCTCCTCTCAGGATCCCGTATCGGTTGTCAAACAGCTCACTGAGGGCCGCGGTGCAGACTATACATTCGAGGTAATTGGATTACCTTCCACTCAGGAACAGGCCTACAGGATGGCAAGGCGCGGTGGCACAGCGGTCTTTGTGGGAGTGCCCAAAATGACCGACATGCTCCAAATCCAGGCATTCTTGCCTGTATTCGAAGAAAAAACGATCAAGGGATGCTGGTACGGTTCGGCGCGTCCTCATATTGACATCCCAAGGTTGATAGATCTTTACAAGGCAGGGCGCCTCAAGCTTCAAGAGCTGATTTCCCGAAAGTTCAAGATCGATCAAGTGAACGAGGCTTTCGCGGCCCTGGCTAAAGGAGAGGTCGCCCGGGGTGTAATCACGATGGCAGCGTCGTAGCTACTTCTTTCGTATTCGACTCACCCTCGCCGTCGAAGCCAGAAAGCCACAGTGCCTCGACGCGGGACAACTCCTCATCAGTAAGAGGCTTCGATGCCGCCTGGACGAACTCCTCGAGGTCAGCATTGTTCGTAACCGTCAGCAGCACCGAGGAAAAGGCGGGTTGGGCGATGATGAAGGCCACGGCTGCCTGGCCCATTGTTCGTCCTGATTCTTTCAAGAACTCCAGTTTTCTCTTGTTCTCCACGAGTTTTGCCAGCTCGTCTCTTTTCCTATGACTCCTGTGGTCATTAGGAGAAAAAACGGTGTTCTCATCGACTTTTTCTGTTAGGACATCGGATGCGTGAGGCACTCTGGCAAGTAACGTAGTTGCGTATCCTTCTTGGCGAGCTGCCTCGGCAAATGTTCTCCCCGGCTGCTGCTCCAGAACATTGAAGACGGTCTGGACTGTGTCTACCCTTCGATGGCGAATCGACGCAAGCCCCTCTTCTTCCCACCCGATGGCAGGTCCTAAAGCGACTCCAATAGCCCGTATTTTCCCGGAATCCCGAAGGGCTTCGAGCTCAGCGAAGAGATCGTCTCGGTCGATGGCTATGAGCCGGGGGTTGTGCAGCTGGTATAGGTCGATGTAGTCCGTGCCAAGTCGTCTCAGAGAGCTATCTACAGCCCTGCGGCAAAAGCTAGGCTCCCAACACTGAGGCCGCTCGCCCTGAGAATGCTCCCGTTCTCCGTCAAGCACATAGCCAAATTTCGTTCCTATGACAACTTGATCTCTTATTCCCTTGAGAGCCTGTCCAAGTAGATGCTCCGACTTTCCCAATCCATAAACGTCCCCTGTATCGAAGAAAGTAACTCCCAAGTCGACAGCCGTTCTTACAAGACGCTGCCCCTCCGAATCGTCGATACTTCCCCACCAGTCGAGGCCCAGAGTCCAGGCTCCAAAGCCTATTACCGAAACTTCGATCTCCGAATCGCCCAAACGCTTCTTTTGCACGTGATTCCTCCTTGAAGCAACGCCAACGTCGAACGGCGCGCCGCTATAGAGTTATGGTTCGAACCAATGAGAGGTCGTCGGCAAGTATCACCGAAACAGTAGATCCCCTTCCACTTGACTCTCCACCTCCCAATCCCGAAACGAACGAAGACGGCAATGGGTAGTTGCCCTCGGAGCTAGACCATCCCGCAATCCATTGTGACCAAGCGTTAGACAACTCTGCAGCTTCTAGGGAGCCGGTAGCTTGAATCACGGCACGAAATAATTTTTTTCCTCCGCACTCCTCGAATCGGTACCTGTCGGCCGCCCAACCATCCGCTGCTCGCTCAGCCACAGAAACCTCCACAAACTCTTGGAGCATAAGGGAGAGGTCAAGCTCGCCAATAACGCCTTCTTCGATCGTCTTACAGCCGGGAGTGGGCGGTGGTGGAGCCACTCCCGCCCTTGTATCGTTGCCCCTAGCAGAATTGCTTACCCTGTCTATATAGACCTCGGGATGCATTATCTCCTTAGTAGAGATCGGTAGCCTCGAGTAAGCAGCGTCTAGACCCTTCCAGCCTTGCGCTTCTTGCAGCGCACGCGCGAACTCAACGCCTTGGGTATAGGGGAACTCGAGCCAGGCACGCACTATTCTGGGAGCAGAATCAATAGCGTCCGTGGCCATCTTCTGGGATTCATCTACAAAGCGCCTAACATCATCGGAACTCAAAAAACGGCTCGCCCAGTGAATCATGACCAGTGACGCATCTCCTTCTACAAAAGCGTGAAAGGCGGCTGACCTCTCCGAGTCGCCAGCCCGCTCCACTTCTTGCTGCAACTTTTTCAGGTCGAAGTGCTGGTTTACTAGAGCATGTGCTAACTCGTGTGCAAGAGCTACTCTGTCTAAAAGAGACAAGCCTTTAGGTGAGGTACGAACGAAAAGCTCGTCGGTGTCGGGGTCGAAAAACCCCACCGTCCCTTCCTCTACGAGACTCATATAAAGCTCTGCGATATCAGTTTGAGGTGGGAACAGGCGGAGGTACTTCAATAGCTCACCTAGTGCTGCTAGATCTGCGCGCTCCTCGTCGGTGATGTTTTCGGCCTTCTCTCGAAGCAGCGATTTCATCTCTTCTGGAGAAACAGCTCTCCAGGTCACCTTTGCCTTCCAGGGGAGCTGTCTTACAGCCGAAACCTGGTCGGCCACGGTGTCCACCAGGGTCTGATCGATGGGCTGAGACTGGCCTGAGCGAAGGGCCGCACGGGCTGCAAAAATCAGCCCTCCCAAAAGCGAAATCGTCAAAAAAATAGCGAGTCCTACTAGCCACGCATTGGCACGAGGCGGACGAGGCTCCGGCTCTCCAGACCAAGGTCGCGTCTGGTATGGGGCTGAATATGGTGGCCAATACGTCGGGGATTGGGGATGTAGAAAGACGTCCGCTCGCGGGTAAGGAGGGATCCAAGACTGCGTCACTCCGGGTGGATAACCGTACGGCAAGCCGCCTCCCGGGTTAGCCTGGCCAATCCAACTAGTTGGGTATGGAAAATCCGCTCGATAGCTCATTCATCCAGCCATTCGACGCCTGGCTCGCTAGTACTTTTAGGACTATGGGCTGGGATCCCCGAAGGCGGATATTCACCGCAGGCCCGATCACAGCTCGCATGGGCAACGGGTAGTCATGTTTTACCAAAGTACTAAAGCTGAAAACATTTTCGGCCTTCCCTACTCGATTGTAGAGAGGGCATGCGACATTTGGCTTCGACATGCCTACAGCAGGGCCGTCTTGGCGCGTTCGCTCCCACTGGATTAGATTTACCCTCATGAAATCAGTCCTGATAGCTGACGATCATCCCGAAGTTCGGGCTGCCCTTGTCCAGCTTGTGTCGAACGTAGCTAAGGTCGTAGGCGAAGCTGAAAACGGGGAAATCGCAGTCGAGCTCGTCTCAAAACTCAAGCCCGACCTCGTGATTATGGATCTATCCATGCCAGTAATGGACGGCATTGCAGCTACGTTGCTGATAAAAGAGCAAGTGCCGGATGTCACTGTGATCGCCCATGGAGGTCCGCAGGACAAGGAGCTAATCAGCCAAGCTCTAGCTGCCGGGGCAGTGACCTTTGTGCCCAAGGGAGGCGACATCTTAGGGGTAATCGTCAGCCTGCTTGGCTCAACCCAAGGGGGGAGCCCTTCGTAAAAAGATCTGCGACGAATCTCACACCGCATAGCCCCGGAGCGGTAGCATTTTAGTAGCTGTGTTGAACCGTCTGCCGCCTGTGAGTAATGTGAGACAAGATGGAAGAGCACGCGCGGATTTTAGTCGTCGATGACAGTGCCGAGGTTCGGCGGCTTCTCCGAAAAATTCTCGAAATGGAGGGGTACTCTGTGTCAGAGGCGGCGGACGGCAGGGAGGCTCTCCAGCACCTATACGACGAAGAGGTGCACCTCGTTCTACTCGACGCGATGATGCCTAATGTCAACGGTTGGCAGGTGCTAAAAGCAATTAGAGAGGACGAAAGAATCGCCAATATTCCAGTCATTATTTGTACTGCTCGGGAAATCGTTCCAGGAGAAAGCCCTGGATGGGAAAAAGCGGACGGAGCTATTCACAAGCCCTTTCGAAGGTCCGAGGTTATAGGAGTAGTTCAGGAAGCTTTATCAGCTGGCAAGGCTAGATCAACGAGCACGTAAGTTTTGTCTCACTTTGGCTTTGACATAACCGCTCATCTCTGAAGCTGAATGCGAGAAGCGCAAAAGCCGTTTCGCCTCTCGTGAACCTCAATGCCTTGGCTCCATTGCGATAATCAACCTGGAGTCGAGGGAAGTTCGTAAATTTCTCCTCCTCCCGCTGGCCCAGGTGCGTTCTGAAGCGCCTTCCATGTAACCACAAAGCCGATGACGAACAGGAGAGCCAAAGATGCAGCAAAGATAAGCAGTGGCCTTTTACCAGTGAGAAACGATTCTCCCTCACCGCTTGCCGACCGTCTTGCATCCAGGGCCGAGCCAGCCCATACGGCGGCTCCCATGAGAGCAAAGGCGACCTTGAAAAACAATAGACCGCCCGGAGACAAGACCATTAGGACGACCATAAGAAGTAGCAGCCATGTCACAAGAGCCGCATGCCCAAAGAATCTTGCCTTTTTTCCTAGCGCCAGAAATCCTCCACCGGGAATCAAGCCCCAAATCATGGCGTTGGCTGGTGAAATTTCTTTGGTCTTTTCGGCTGGACGGAGGCCTGCCAAAAAGTCTGTCCCGCAAACAGAACAGAGATTCGCTTCTATAGGATTTGCGGTATCGCACAAGGAACAACGCTGTACGAGCCGGCCAAGTGGATCACGCTCAATCTTTGCCAAAAAACCTGCTCCGGCAGGTACTCTGCGTTCTGGGCCAGCTAGCGGGGCCGGATGCTGCATAGCCGAAGGCACCGCACCAGAAAGACCACTGGGCCGAGCCAGCGGGGTAGGCGTGCCGGCACCACTTGCAAACTCTAGCGATTGGATTGAACCCTGTACGCGGACTGGAAGTGTCCCAGCGGACCACTGACTCTTATCGAGCACTGGAGGGACTGATAATGCCTGTGTTCCCGAAGACCCACTCTCCTTAGGATCGCCCAACTTCGTCGTAACCTCGCCGGTACTCTCAAACCCGCTCTGGTGACCCGGGGTTGGAATAGCGATGCCCGACGCCCTAGCTTCGGCCGTCACTTCTGAGGCGCTCGGCGCTTCTGGGCGGATAACAGGCTGAGCGTCCAATACAGTTCCCGGTTGTGAACTGTCAAGCCCTTGCGACATCGGTTGCGGTGCGGTCGTCTCAACGAAACGCTGCAGGCAGAGGCTACACCACTTCGCCGTCTCAGCGTTTGAAGCACCACAGGAGGGGCATCGCTTCACAAGTTCACCCCTCTTTTATGTAACAGGACCCAGAAGATACCGGGCCTTGTGAAGACTGTGCGACGCTAATGGCGGCTGCAACCCGCTCGTAAGGGATCGCTACACCCACATTTCTGCGCTCCTGACTGATCGCAGTAGCCACTCCTATCACATATCCAGTCTGATCCACAACCGGACTGCCACTGTTGCCAGGCTCCAGAGTGGAGTCCATCAAGAAGAAACGTCGAGCAGAAAGCGGTTTTCCATAAATTGATTCGGTCGTGAAATTAGCCGTGCCAATGAATGTGGCTCTCTTGATTCGAAACTCACCTCCTCCAGGGAAACCTGGCGCGTACAACGGTTCACCGGGCCGTGGGTCTGAGTTGGTGAAAAAAAGAGGCGATCCTGCCACACCAGTCCTCAACACAGCCAGGTCGTTGTCCGGGTCGAAATGAACGACTGTAGTGTTTATCGTCACTTGGCGACCTCCAAATCCATATGAGATATGGGGAGTGTGGACCCCTGCCACCACATGAGCATTCGTGACTATCAATCCGGAGGACGCAAAGAACCCGGTGCCAAACTTTTGGAAGTTACACGCTTCGCCTGAAACTTTCACTACAGCATGCTCCAGGGTATTGGTAGAAACGACCGTAGATGGGTTATCTACCAGACCTGTGCCATAACTCTGGGAAAGCACAGAGCCTGTTACAGCGATTGCCGCTATCGTCAAGAGACTAATAGCGACGATCAAAACGATCGCTGTACGGGCCCCTGGAACATAACCTGCCCCAGGTGCGGGAGGAACTTTCCAAGAGTTCGGCTGGTAACCTTGCGGCCACTGAGCACTCCACCCCGGATAGTGTCCCCAAGCCCGAGTCGTCGATTCGCCATGTGCTGTAGGTCCGAGATCGTATGGCGGTGCTTGGCTCGGAGTTGGGTAGGATCGCTCACCCGAGGATGGCGAGGAAGAGTGTTGCTCGTGCCAGCTCACAACTCCACCTCTAATTCCGAACTTTCGTCAGACAGAACAGGTTCGGAATTCATACCTGGGGTACCTGACCTCTCGATCGGAAGAATTACGGTAAAAGTCGAACCTTCTCCCGGGCGCGACATGACTTCTATCTCGCCACCATGAAGTGCGACAAGTCGCTTAGCTATGTACAGACCCAGGCCTGTGCCGGGCAACTGTCTCACCCGCTCGTCCGAGGAACGCGTAAACATGGTGAAAAGCTTCGACAACGTATCTGGGTCTATCCCATAACCGCTATCCTTGACCTCAAGGTGAACCCATCCATCTTGCAGTCGTGATCTCACCTCCACAGGAGACCCAGGATCGGAGTACTTGAGCGCGTTTCCTATAAGGTTGGCCAAGACCTGGGTTATGCGGTCTGGATCTACGTATACATAGGCCTCTCGGATTCGTTTTACGACACGATCACGGGCTTCCGGGAGAAAGGAAGCGAGAGACTGCTCTACCAGAGAAGACAGCGCCACTGTTCTTCTGTTGAGGTCTAATGTTCCCCTCTCCAGCGCTGCTGTGGATAGCAACTCATCTACTAGTCCCGAAAGGCGGTTTGCGGCATCGAGAATTTCTGACGCGCACTCCTTGTACTGCCGCTCCTCGAACTCTCCTTCCAAGAGCAACTCAGAAAAGCCGACGATCATAGTGAGGGGCGTCCGCAGTTCGTGGCTGACCATCGAGACCAAAGAGTCTCGCATCTGCGATAGCTCCCTTTCGCGACTCACATCGACAACTAGAGCAACCAAGCCAGCAGGCTTGTCGCGCCTTATGAGGGGAGCAGCGGCAATCGTAACTGGCGTGCTTCGACCGTCTCTGGAGAGCAAACGCATTTCCCCTGGAGAACCTCCTAGTACACTTCCCCGAAAAACTGGACCGCCCAAAGCTTTCTTGCAGGGATGCTCGTCATCTAGAATGTGGCCCTCAGCTCCCTCCAACTGAAGTACTTCCCAGACAAACCGCCCAGCCGCTTCGAACTCAGGGATGCCGGTAAGCGTTTCTAGCTTTCTGTTCCACAACTCGACCCTTCCCTCTCCATCGCAGCTCACCAAGCCCTCGGTCATCGACTGGATCACTGCGGTAAGCGTCAGGTTAAACAGCTCCAGCTGAGAAACCTGCTGTCTCAAGCGGCGTCGTGCCTCCAATACAATTACGTCCCTGAAAAGAGAGGATGTAGGCGAGCAAAGAGCAGTCACAGCGGATCCCAAAATCAGAGTCCCAATATAGTTCCGCTCGAACTGGGAGTGAACAGCTGCAATGCCAACCAGCACAACCCCGCCGAATAACCCGTTGGCAACGGAGAGCCTCATGGGCAAAAGAATGCCTCCCACGCTCGATAAGACCACGAGACTGAGCCACAGTCCGCCTTCGATCCCCTTGGAATTCCACGCATTTATTCCGACCAACAAGTGGAGGGTAAGCAACACCGAGAGAATTAGCCACGACGGGGCCGTCCGACCAATTTTGGACAGCGAAACCCTTATAGCCTCCGCAGCAAAAATAACCGCGGCGCCAGAAACGACTGTCACTGGCCCCAGCCACGAGAGCCGAGAGTCACGCCACAGAACTGCCGTAGCTACCGAGACAGCGATCAAGTACGGAAGGGCTACATAGCGCGTTGCGACCTGGAGGACCTCAGTGGTGTCAAAATCCTCCGATGCAGGGAAGATACGCAGCCTGCCCGAGAAACGCCGCGCTCGCTTGACAGTAAGTGTTGCTTGCGCCACCATCTCCACACCCAGAATTCAATTCTTCGATAAATAGCTTCGCGCACGGAGCCTGGAGGGGGTCCCACTTACTTCCGCTCGTCCCTCACCATCGTTTCACTCGGATGGGGACTCTGGTAGATCTGTCGGTGATTTCCCCATATATGCGCAACTGCCCCCTCACGGAAAGACGGGAGGCGCCTTCATAACAAAACTCGAATAGTAGCCATGATGGACCAGTAAATGGATCGAGTAGTCAAGTGGCAATTCTGCGACTGCTGGCTGCTATAGGTATCCCATAGGATCGACAGGAGAACCGTTTACCCGTACTTCAAAATGGAGATGCGGTCCCGTTGAGAAGCCGGTTGAACCTACGGCGCCTATATTTTCACCCCTATCGACAAACTGACCCACTGTTACGCCGATAGCGGATAGATGCGCGTAAGCCGTCACGATGCCCCCTCCGTGTGCGATAAGCACAAGGTTCCCGTACCCACCCTGGGTACCAGCAAATATCACTTGACCAGATTGGGCGGCTCGGACTGGGGTTCCTATTGGTGCAGCGATGTCGATTCCGGCATGGAGCCGCCCCCAACGCATTCCAAACCCAGATGTGACGACCCCGTTTACTGGCCACACAAAACCGCTAACGGATGGTTTCGCGGCCGGTGGCGTTGGAGCGCCGGACTGGGCAACAGGATCCGAACGCCGCTTAGCTAAAGCAGCTTCGGCCGCCGCTTGTCTCGCTCTAATCACGGCTTGGATTCGCGCCTCTTCCCGAGCGAGCGCTTCTATTTCCTTTGCGAGTTCGTCGATCCGATCGTTTAGAGCAGCTTGAGTCGCTTCAGTCTGGGCCCGCACCTCAGCCAGGCGCGCTGCCTGCTCTTCGGCTTCTCTGCGGGCAGCTTCGGCTCTGGCCTTCTCTTCTTCGAAAGCACGCCTGTCTTCATCTAGATCCTTGCGCAAATTAGCGAGCCTATAAATCACTTCATTGTTGTGCTCTGCGACCTTGGTTAAGCCGTAAAGCCTGAGGCCAGCTTCAGATATGGACGTAGACCCCACTAAAGCATCAATGATCCCGGTGTCCGAAGATTTGTAGACCGCACGCACTCTTGCCGCATACATGTTCTTTTGGGAGTCCAGCTCCGACGATGTTCTTTCGATCCTCTCCTGGGCCAGTTTCATTGCCACTTCAGCCTGAGAAGCAGCTTGTTTTGCCTCGTCCGCTCTGTGGGACTGCGTAGCAATCTCTGCTTTTAGCGCATCAAGGCGCGCTGCCAGTTGTTCATCAGTGGCTTTCGCTGCATCCAGTTCGGCTTGCTTACGAGCTCTCTCTGCACGCGCTTGGACAAGCCCCGCTTCTTCACTAGCGCCCGCTTTCGCCCCACCCAGGAAAGCGAGGACCATCAGTACCGCCGTCGACACTATCGCCGACCGGCGAGCTCTCTGCGGCCTCGTATTCAAGTGAAACATGTAAAATTACAGGTTATGCGGAATAGACTCGAGATTCAAGAATTCTCACCCGTAACGCCTCAAGCCGGAGTAGCTCAGTAGGTAGAGCGGTTCACTCGTAATGAACAGGTCCGGGGTTCGATTCCCCGCTCCGGCTCCGAACAGTCCGCCACACCACCACAGCTCAACGCCAAACACGCTAGAATGAAGGCCGCTTTATTCAAGTGTGAGTAGTCGGACACAGTTCTTAGTAGGTGCCCATATGGGGCGACGGAGGACAATCCTGCGATGGCCGGACCTCGACAGTTGAAATCCAAGATGCTCTGCACTTTCGTAATGGCGGTTGTACTGTTACCCACCGCAGCGTTCGTGCTTGCTAGAGCACAGACTGCTCAGGGCCTGGCCACCCTTGCTTCGGTCAATGTAGGGGAGTCGCCCGTCGCCGTAACAGTCGATGAAGCTCGAAACAAGATATACGTAGCAAATGCTCAATCAGGTACTGTCTCGGAGATAGACGGTAGCACTTTGTCACGCAGAGATATCCAGGTTGGGATTTGGCCAAGGGCAGTGGCTGCTATTGACTCCCCAGCGCGGATATTAGTAGCGAACTACATCTCGAACTCAATAACGATAATCACACCGAACCCGACTCCGCTTACTACAGAGATTCCTGTAGCCGAGGGTCCGGTGGATATTGCTGTAAACAAAACGACCAAGAAAGCCTACGTGGCAAGCATTCAGACTGGAGCCGTGACCGTAATCGACATTCCGACGGCTTTGGTTGATGCGGTAATTGATTTCCCGTTTCAGGGGCCTTGGGACATCGAGGTTAACGAAGTCACGAACAAGGTTTTGGTTACGCTACAGCAAGCGTCCGCCTTCGCTGTCATAGATGGAGCGACCAACGGGGTCGACAATGTCTTGACCTCTGGTGGACAGTGGCCATACAAGATCGCCGTCAACAAAACCACCAACACCGCCTACGTAGTCAACCACAACTTTGGTCCACAACCCTCGTTGCCTGACAACATTATGGCCACAGACTTGAACACCTCCACGCAAACGCTAATCGAGCTCGATCCCTCTGGCACCCAGTCGATGCTTCTTCGAGACGTCGCGGTCGACGAGGTAGCAAACAAGGCCTACGTGATCGGATACCTAAAGATCGAGCTGGTAGTGATAGACGGGACAACGATGTCGGTGTCATTGATCCCCTTCGGGCTCACCCACGCCAGCGTCTTAATACACCAGGGAGCCAGAAGGCTGTACTCGACCAATGTAGGCGTGGGAACGCTTGACGAGATGAGCCTCGTCGACGGCCACAGAGAAAGCTCGCTCGTAGGCGATCAGCCGTGGTACGCAGCATTGGACGAGACGCGAAATGCAATTTACGTAGCAAACCGCACATCGAACAACGTGTCTGTTGTCGTAGGAGAATGCGGTCCAACCCTACCTGGATCTGTTCATAGCTCGTACTTGGCCGAGGGGTCGACCATAAACTTCGATGAATGGATCGTTCTAGCCAACCCAGCATCGACTGAGACTCGCGCATGCGTAAGCTACTTCACCGACAACGGTTATAAGACTGGGGTCTGGCTCACTCTCGCTCCGAATACCAGGATGTCACTGAGGGCGAACGACAGCGTCTTGTCTTATCAGGTCTCTGCCAGAGTCGACTCTGGACCAAATCCAGTTTTCGTCGAAAGAGCTATGTACTCGACTATGCCGGGTCTCTACGGTGCTCATCTAGGAAAGGAAGCGGAAATTACTTCTACCTCATGGCTGCTTCCAGAAGGAGTCAGCGCTGGAGGGACGGAGACGTGGGTCTTGGTCAGCAATCCCAACACGGCTCTCACGCCCACCGTAACAGTACAATTCCTTACAGCCTTTGGCCCGGTAACCGTTCCGGCCTTCTCTCTTCCTCCACTCACGCGCCGCTCATTGAAGATCAGCAGTTATGTCTCGACGTTTGAGGTATCGACCAAAGTAGAGTCAACGGGAGGTGGTGTAGTAGCCGAACGGGCCACTTACCTGGCGCACAGTGGCTACGCGGGTTCAACAGAGTCTCCCGGTATCTCTTCGTACTCAACAACTTGGTACGCCGCCGAGGGATCAACTGCAGGAGGATTCGATACCTGGATCCTGCTGGCTAACCCCAGCCCCTCAAGCACCGCTAATGCCAACATTACCTTTTTCACGTCCACTGGACCAGTTAGCGGTCCTAGCATCGTTATACCGCCGTTAAGCAGAAGGACCGTGAAGGCAAACTATTACGTGACGGATTTCAACGTCGCCACCCGCGTAGTCGCGAACATTCCGATAGCCGCCGAGCGAGCAATGTATGCAAATCACCCCGTCCACGGAAAGGGGTCCTCGACTGGCGAGGCAGTACCGTCCCCATCTAACTCGGTCCTCTTAGTGGAGGGAGCCACCGCAGGAGGCTTCGAAACCTGGACACTCGTGGCAAATCCCGACACGAACGCTTCTCAAACCGTCAACGTGAAGTACCTTACGTCCTCGGGCCTCGTCGCGCCTAGCGCACTTCAGGGGATTGTGATCGCGCCAGGACAGCGCATTTCAATCAGAGCCAACGATTTCGTCCCCAACAACTTCACTGTGTCAGCAAAGGTCGAGGTGACCTCCGGCAGTGGAATAGTAGCCGAGCACACGATATTCGCTCCAGCTTCCCTAGCTCGAGACATGACCAGTGGACCAGGGCTCTAGCCCTTGGGGCAAAGGTACGGGGAGAGAGGCCGGGAACGAATCGGCTAGGGAACAAAGCGCCGCCTCAGACTATCTTTCAAGACTTTACCCGCTGCAGAACGCGGCAAGGAATCCACAAACTCTATGCTTTTGGGCGTCTTGTAGCTGGCTATGCGACTCCTGCAGTAAGCCTGCAGTTGAGCCACGTCTAGCCTTCCTCCTGGCTTCGGAACTACAACCGCGTGTACTCTCTCTCCCCACAACTCATCCGGAACGCCGATGACAGCTACCTCAGCCACCTCGGGATGGCTGCATAACACGTTTTCTACCTCAAGCGAGTAGACATTCTCTCCGCCTGTTATGATCATGTCCTTGAGTCGGTCCACTACGTATAGGTGCCCCTCCTCATCTAGGTATCCTAAGTCTCCTGTATGTAACCATCCGTCTTCGAGTACTTGCCCTGTAAGATCTGGCCGTTTCCAGTAGCCTTTCATGACAACAGTACCCGACACTACGATCTCGCCAATCTCTTTGGGGCCAGCGATACCACCGTCGTCACGCATTATTTTTACTTCGAGACCAGGTACTTCCTTTCCTGCGGAGGCGAGAAGGTGTCGCCTAGGGTCGTATCCCTCGATCACTGCCCTGTAAATCTCAGGAGGCATCACTGTGATCCGGGACGAAGCCTCGGTCATCCCATAACCCTGGCCGATGCCACACGGAAATACATCGAATATCTCCCGAAGCATCGCCTCCGGCATGGGAGCAGCGCTGTAGAAGATCCTTCTCAAGCTCGACATAGAAGGGATATCCAAAGACGCCGAGTCGAGAAGCATGCGATACATAGTGGGGACCATCGTGACAGTCGTAACACCAAAGCGGTTTACCGCATCTATAAATCCTTCTGGATTGAAATTCGGCAAGAAGACATGAGTAGCACCTAAAAGGGTGCAACTGAGCGAACCAGCAGCATCGGCCAGATGGAACATAGGACCGGCGTGAAGGTAGATATCATTCTCGTTATACCCCATGGCAAGGCAGATCTGGAGCGTGGCGTCATACAGATTGCGATGGGTGAGCATCACACCTTTGGCCCTTCCGCTTGCCCCGCCCGTATAAAAGATCCCCACCAATTCGTCCTCGGAGAAAGAAAAGCCGAAGCCGCCTTTGTCTCCTAAAAGATCTAGTTCGTTGTGCGAGTTCATCCGTATCGCGCAATCTACCTCTCTAGTGGAAACTTCTTTCTCCCACTCCTCCGACTCCGTAGAAAGCACCCGACCGATGGATGGGACCTTTTCTTGCAAGGAACGCGCCCGCTCAAAGAAACGCTGATCGGAGACCAAAATGGACAGCTCTGCCTCGGCGACCTGTACTTTCAACTCCTCGTCCCCTAGCCTATAGTTGAGCGGGACGATCCGTGCTCCTGCTGTGGGGACAGCGAAAAACAGTTCGAAGTAATGGTGAGAGTTGTATGCAAGAACTCCGACCGTATCGGATCGGTCAAGGCCTTGCTTCAACAGAAAACGGGCGGTAGCCGTTACCCGTTGCGACACTTCGGACCACGAATAGGAATGGGGCTTCTTACAATAAGGATGATCCGAGACATCGATCAACGCGACCTTGGAGGGCACAAGCCGAGCAGGTCGCATCAAAATACTCATTAGGCTGCGTTGCGGCCTCATAGCCGCAGGCCCTTTCGATGCAAAGCAGACCTAGTCTCGTCGAATCGAGTAACTCCCTCGGGCGGTAGAACCTTTCTCTCCTGCTCCAGCCTTACCTTCCTTAGGGTTATACCCCACCGTCAGACAGGCGAGATCGTTGCCCAAACCTCGGTCACGAGTCTGTCGAGCCACACTTCCAAGCGAGGGTTGGACGCCAGAGAAACTCTAGCCAGGCGAGCAATTTTTACTAGGCAATCGGTAGAGTTCGACCCGGCAGAAGCAGCCAACGGAGCGCTCTTTAGCCGTTCCAGCTGGCGAGTCGCGTCTTGGCCCAAGGTCTCGAGGCGGAATCGAGCTTGGTCTTCCAAACCAGCTTTTAGCAGCGCGCACACCAGTGTTACATATTCGAGCACCGTCACGATTTGAAGGCAGAGTGTTTGCTCTATGCGGCGCAGTCTTCTGTGTTTGGAAGCTCTAGCCGTCCCATGGGAAGACGCCGGTGATGCAAGGCCCAACTCTGTCTCCAACTTCATCTCGGCAGCCATTTCGTCGTCGATTGCAGACCCAACTTCTCCTCGAAGAGCTTCTATGCGCTCTCGAAGCATGCCGGACACTTCTAGGGGATTGGTTGATAGATCGTAAAAAAGGGGAAGCAGAAGAGAGGCAACGTACGCTGTGAACTCCCCATAAGAGCCTGTTTGAACGGCTTGCGCAGCCCACTGGAGACTCCCCTCGGACGCTCCGGCGGCAGCCATTGCCGTTTGCTGGTCGACACCAGCATCGACCAAGAGTTTTTCGATCCGAGCTGCAGGTATGGGATAGAAAGCGACTTCCCTGCACCTGGATGCCAATGTATCGAGAACTGCTTGCCTGTCCGGAGCAGCTCCGAACACAAAGGTCAGGCGAGCATTTGGCTCTTCGACGGTGCGTAGCAATGCGTTCGAAGCAGCTCTTGAAAGGCGTTCAGCTTCTCTCAGTAAAACGAAGCGATGACCTCCTCGAAGTGCTGAGAACTTCGCCTCCGCCACTACTCTGTCCCTCACGAACTCCACGAGGTATGTATTGCCCTCGGGCTCGAAGACAAGCACGTCTGGATGTGATCCATGTAGCACCATGCGACATTCGCTGCACATCCAGCAAGGATGAGAAACTCCGTGTTGCAACCTCGGCTGGATGCAACGATTCGAGGCCGCGAGAAGCAAAAATGCCTCTTCTTGTCCACACCCCGCGGGCCCTGTAAAAAGGTAGGCGTTCGGCAGCGAACTTTCGCCCATGCCGAAAGAGTCCGCAGCCTTTTTCAGATCCGAGGAGAGGATAGTAGCGGCTCGCGGCTGAAAATCGAGCGCATCCCACCCTCTGCGCACGAGCAGCTCGATAATTGGCGACAGATACGATCCAACCGAACCGAAAGCGATTCGCGGTTCGGTTCCAGTTCGCGATTTCATCTCACTGCCACCGGCCTGTATCTCCTCTAAGATTGCATCTCGTTTCTATTGTCGAGACTCGGGCGAAAAGGACTGCCACCCTTTCAAAAACAAGAGCCTCTTTTCTACAGCCTCCAGGATGGCTCTCTCCACCTTGTCTACCGAGAGAAGCCCATCGACGACCACGAAACGCCCGGGTTCACGGGAGGCCTGGCGCAGGTACTCATTTCTCACTCGGGAGTGAAACTCGAGGGGCTCCCGCTCCATCCTGTCGACACTCGTCCCTTTTCTGCGCAGACCCGCTTGTGGGGGCACATCCACAACCACTACTAAGTCCGGCTCGATGCCTCCCGAAGCTTGTGCACACAACCTCTCCACAAGATCCAAATCTAGACCTCTACCCGCACTCTGGTAGGCGACAGTTGAAGGCGTGTATCTGTCACACACGACAACGGCTCCCCGCTCCAGAGCAGGCTTGATGACCTCTGCTACGTGCTGCGCTCGGTCAGCTAGATACAAAAAAAGCTCGGCCAAGGCCGCGGCAGAAACCTCCGAGTCTAAAAGTACTGCCCGAATGCGAGATCCAAGCGGTGTCCCTCCTGGCTCGTGCGTGAGCACTACCTCCAATCCGAGAGAAGCGATATTTTGGGCGAGCCTCTGAGCCTGCGTTGACTTGCCAGATCCTTCCACGCCTTCGATAACGACGAAGGCGCTTCCTTTGGTGCTCATCGCCTTCGGTCTGGAGGGTGAAAGCTTTGGGCGGACCCCTCTAGATCCTGCTGGCCAGCACCCTCGATTGCCTCGGAGTTTTCGTAATCCAACCGAGCATCGACATGAAACGGATCAACGTCAGAGACTGACACCTTGGGACGATCAAGCTCCGGCCTAACCCTCTCTTCTTCCACTTGTATTTGGGTGGATGCGGCGGAAACTACTGACTCTTCTCTTTGGGCTGGACCCCCATGGAAAACTCCTGCTGTGACAATTCCAGAAAGAACTATAACTACTCCTCCTAGAAGGAGCGTAAGACGGGTCCCCGAAAGAACCAGGCTAAAAGCACCGAATCCTATCCTTTGCCCTGGGAATAAAGAAGCAGTGACCGATCCCAGCCCTCCTGCAACCACAGGTGCCGCGCCCAGTGCGATCATCATCGCCAAGCGAGTCAGAGACAATAGAGCTGCGAAGCTTCGGCCTCTATAGATCGCGTCGGTCTCCTGATGAACTACGGTAAGTCCGGCGATGTAAGCGGGCGCAGCAGCTACACCAGTGACAAAAAGTAGAGCGGCTGCTGCAGGAACCGTGGTCACTGCTGCCCCTAGGACTAATGCAGCACCAGCACACACCAAAGAAAAGGGGTATACCGCCGCCCTCGAGAGTTTCCCTCCAACTGTCTCCATGGTGAGCACTCCGACAGCTGCCCCCATGCCCAAAGCCGTCACTAGCACTCCGAACCCAGAGGCTCCTCCCGCCAGATCCTGTTTCACGTGTAGAGGCCCCAACGATATGACTGAACCGGCTCCGAAGATAGCTGCCGACATTCCTGCGATCACCGTTCGTACCCGCACGTTGCGTGCTATAGCCCGATACCCGTCTCTGGTCTCTCTAAGAGCTAGGGTGAGATCTAGTGGGCGTTTAGGTTTGTAGTGGCGTTTCAGTTGCAGGCTGCCTAACAAATAGGCCGACACAAAGAACGTCACCGAGTCCAAGAACAGGGCCAGTGACTCTTGGTTTAACTCGAAGATCCTGAAGAAGGGCAGCCCTCCAAGGAGCTGAGCGAGGTGAGCGAGTCCAGAGAAAGCCAGTGCCCCAACTGGGAACATCCCGTATGCGGCTATCTGTGACACCGAATTCATGCGCGAAATGCCATCTTTCGGCACCACGTCCGGTACCGACGCCTCTTTTGCGGGCTGCCACAGCATCGTTACTATTTCGAAGACTAACTGGTTGATGATGAGAAGCCCTAGGTTTGGCACGAATGGGAGACTCGCTATAAGCAGCCCTCTGGTTATGTCACAGGCAGCTAGTAGATTCCTTCGGTTCCACCGATCTACCAGAGGGCCTGCTAGCTGCCCGAACAGAAAACCTGGAACTGTCCTGGTGAGGAGCACCATTCCAGGCCCATACACTTCCAGCCTGGTGCCGCTGGTGAGACGAAACGAGAGTGCGAGAATAGCTATGAGCCCGATCCAGTCACCGAGACTGGAAATGACTTGAGCGGCAGCGAACTTGCGCGCCTGAGGCGTCCAAAAAGGAGCTCCTTCTGGGGGACGCTGATCTAAAGAGTTCACGGCTCACACTCGCGCAGTGCTAGAAGCTGCCTCTACCTCCCCCGCAATCTCCCCGTTCCTACCAGAATCCGATTCATTGTCGGACGCTTCGGTCAGCTCGAACTCTGCCGAGCACGATGAACATCTCGCTCTATTGCGCTCCACAAACTGCGTCCCTCCGCACTTTGGGCACAAATCCGCCAGAGGTCTTTTCCAGCTTGCGAATTCGCAGTCAGGATATCTGCTGCAGCTAAAGAAAAGCTTGCCTCTCCGCGTGCGACGCTCGACTAGCTCTCCGTCCTTGCACTTGGGACACCGAGCTCCGGTCGGCTTATCCTCCCTTTTTATATACCTGCACTCTGGGTAGCCGGAACAACCGACGAAGTCTCCATAACGGCCGTGTCGCTTCACCAAAGGTTTTTTGCACTCGGGACACGTTTCCCCGGTTGGCTGAGGCTGCTCTGGCTTGTTCAGCGGCTTTGAGAATTTACACTCTGGATACCTAGAGCAGGACAAGAAACGTCCATAGCGTCCTAACCGAACGACCATCTTTGAGCCGCAAACTTGGCACGTCTCGTCGGCTTCTTCAAGATGAGGCTGTACCTCGTGGTCCTTTTTTTCGAGATGCCGCGCGAACTCCTCGTAGAAGTCACGAATAACAGGTACCCACTGTCGCTTGCGCGAGGCAATTTCGTCAAGGTCCTCCTCCATTCGGGCCGTGAACCCAACATCCACTATGTCGGGAAAGTGCTCGACCAGAAAGTCAACAACAACAAACCCGGTCTCTTCGGGCACCAGTTTCTTGTTTTCTCTCCTTACATACCCTCGCTCTAAGAGAGTGGAGATGGTAGGAGCGTAGGTTGAGGGTCTACCTATGCCGTTCTCCTCCAACGCCTTGATGAGCGAAGCGTCGGTATAGCGGGGAGGAGGCTGTGTAAAGTGCTGCTCGGGAACGACCTCAACAAGCAAGAGATTCTCTCCCTCTTGTAGGTCGGGGAGCGCTCCGGTCCCCTCTTCTCCTTCTCCCTCGTCTGTCCCCTCCGTGTACACCCGCATGAAGCCATCGAAGACCCGGACCTGTCCTGTCGCCCGAAGCAGGTATCCCCCAGTCGCAGAGATGTCAACCGATGTCTGATCGAAAAGTGCCTCTTTCATTTGGGAGGCAATCGTCCGCTGCCAAATTAGGCGGTACAGTTTGAACTGGTCGTCGGTTAAGTATGCCCTTACGGAGTCTGGGTATTTATCAGCGTATGTCGGGCGGATTGCCTCGTGCGCCTCTTGAGCTCCCCTTGATTTGGTCTTGTATGTGTGAGGCTTTTGAGGGAGATACTCCTTTCCGAATCTGGACTCGACCGTCGAAACGATGCTATCGACCGCCTCTTTGGAGAGCTGCACAGAGTCCGTACGCATGTAGGTGATTAGGCCTACCTGGCCTTCTGAGCCCAGTTCTACTCCCTCGTAGAGTTGCTGGGCCACCAACATTGTCTTAGAACCGGTGAAACCTAATTTTCTGGAAGCTTCTTGTTGCAGTGTCGAAGTAGTAAACGGTGGCGGTGGATTGCGCCTAACCTGCTTCTTGCGAACTTCTTCCACACGGTAGGAGGCATTTCGCAAAGCTTCAGCGTGTTTGGTAGCCTGCTCCTCGGTTTCGAGTGCTGGCTTCTTTCCTCTAACCTTATGGAGCTGGGCCGAGAACACCCCACCCTGGGGATCATCTACTCGGCTCAGCCTTGCCTCGACCGTCCAATACTCACGGGGCTGAAAATTCTGGATCTCCCGCTCTCGGTCCACTATCAGACGTAATGCCACCGATTGGACTCGGCCAGCAGAGAGATTTCTTCTGATCTTTGTCCACAAGAACGGAGAAAGCTTGTAGCCGACGAGCCGGTCAAGAACTCTTCGCGCTTGCTGCGCGTCGACGAGAGCAGAGTCGATATCACGAGGGTGTTTGAATGCTTCTTCGATTGCCGAGCGAGTGATCTCCGTGAACGTGACTCGTTTTGCTTTGGCGGGTTCGATGTTCGCGGCCTGGAGGACGTGCCACGCAATTGCCTCGCCCTCGCGGTCGTAGTCAGTCGCTAGATACACAGCCTCTGCCGTAGATGCAGCCTTTTTCAGCTGCCCTACCACCTTTTTAGATTTGGGGATCACCTCGTATTTGGGCTCGAAATTTTTGTCGACGTCTACTCCGAGATCTTTTTTGGGTAGATCCCTTACGTGCCCCAGTGATGCGATCACCTTGAATCCGGTACCCAAATACCTTTCTATCGTTTTTGCTTTGGTGGGAGACTCGACGACGACGAGGTTGTAGCCCGACCGCGAAGATGACTTTAGGGTACCCTCGCTAACATCGCTCATTGAGCGTGAACTCTGCGAGCTGCTGGTCCTGCCGCCACCTCTTTTCCCTGATCGCTTCGACGCAGCAGAGCCAGCAGTTGGTACAACTCCACACTTTTTTGCTGAAACTCGATTACTACTCATGCGGACTGCCAGTCTAGCTTTTGAGATCGAAACCCAATGATTCCGTCATTGTTTACTTTGAGCTATAAAACGCAAAGGTTTGCAGTGTCAGTGATTTCAAGCTCGCTCGCTCCTAACCCGTACCGGATTTCGCAGCATAGGCCGTCGCTCCGGTCGAACTGGTCGAACTCTAGCGTGCACCCTACATTGCGCTACCGGGGTGTCAATGTAGCGTAATGCTGATCGGTCGGTAGCACAGCTCTCCAAAAAGTCTTTACCTTCCAAGCCATGCTAGACGTCACGTTGAACTCCAAGAATAGTTGCTCGCTTGCCAGCCCTGTGTGCTTTAGATCGCACGAAAACCGGCTATTTCCGTGATAAAAAACTGATATTCGCCGACTCCGAGTCGGTGTCGGCTACGATTATTCGCCGGATTCGCAAAAAGATGACGATCGATAAGACCAGCAGGCCCTTGGCGAAAATAACAGATACCTTCCAAACTGGATCAGAATCGCATAAACAAAGACCTTATTCCAAGCTAGCCCTGGGTCTGTTCGCTGCACTGCTGATCCTCTCCGCCTGCTCCAAGCGAGCCCCAACCGCACCTACACCCCTTGGCCTAGAGCTACATGCGACAAAGACAGAAGTAGTGGGTGCCGGCGCGTCATCTATTGCGAAAGCAGACGAAATCGCTGTGCAGGTGCTTGAGCCTGTACATCGCTACTACAACGGAACACTATTTGGCGTAGTGTTTCCCACCGAAAACTTCGAAGGCGCTGTTTCCGAGTTTACTCCCACGATCGCAGCGAAGGCGCTCGGCGAGCATGCAGCTTTGATGACGCCGGCAGAAGCTGCGTCGCGTATTTCCGGAGTGCTCGAGCCTCACGACGTTACAGCCACAGTCACTTTGTTTTCCCCAGCGAAAGCGAGCGTATCACACGCCGGCGTCTCAGTAGCACTGGGGGCTCGTGGCTACCTGGAGGACGGCACACCTTTAGACATCTCCCGACAGGATTTCTTCGTCGTCGAACAGTCCTCGTCGGGATGGAAAGTCATATCTTACGAGTGCCGCCAAAAGATAGACGCCCCCGCAAGCATGCAAGAAGTCGTTGATGGAGGCTCGAGTGGTCGTTAGGGTGCGAATTTGCCGATGGCTGGTAGCGAGCTTTTTAGTGTACACGCTCGTCTATCCCGCCCCAGCCTCCGGCCAGAAGAATGCTGCGGTCACAGTTCACAAAGTCGAGTACAACAAAGCCATCGACCTACAGGGGGGGATCGTAAGGATCCTTCTCATCGGATCGGATCGGCGGCGGGACGGCTCGGTAGAAGGGCAAAGGGCAGACGCGCTTCACCTGGTGAGTTACAACACCAAACTCAACAAAGCGTCCGTCATAAACATACCTAGGGACACTTATGTGGAAATTCCGTCTCGCAGAGCCAGAGATCGGATCAACGCAGCTCTGGAATATGGAGGGCCAGAAGAACAGGTCAGGACCGTAGAAAAGTTTGTCGGTTTCGACATTGATTACTACGCCATGGTCGACTTCGACAGCTTTGTTGCACTCATAAACCGTATCGGCGGCGTAACGGTGGTGGTGCCTGAGTCAATGAACGATTCTCACTCCGGAGCTCACTTTGCGCCGGGCCCCGTACATATGGACGGTGACGAGGCTTTAGCGTTCGTTCGCAATCGGGCGTTCGTGCGGGGCGACTTCGAGCGAACCGAAAACCAGGCGAGGCTTCTGTTGTATGCGTTTAGGCAGATCCGCTCAGAAGTGCCGAGCGATCCATCGAAGATAGTCAAATACATAGGTTTAGCGAGTGAGTTTGTCGAGTTGGACATACCCTACTCTGAAGCTTTCCGCCTCGCGATGAGCGCAATTTCGTTAGATCCTGCGACGGTGCAGAGCTACACCGTCGCGGGTTCTATAGCCGACGTCGGGGGCGCCTCCGTAGTAATGCCCTCCGGTAACGAAGATGCCTTCAAGGACATACGCGATGATGGGCTTCTGTCCAAACCGGGCCCGCCGTTGATTCAGTAGTGACAGAGCGGCGAAGAAGTGCGCCGTTTCCTTGCTCAACTTTGTGGAACCTTGACCTCGAGTATCTCTGCCCGCATCCTGCCCGATGGCGTCTCGTACTCGACCGTATCGCCGGCCTTGCGACCCAAACACGCGCTTCCCAGAGGTGCGTTGGGAGACACGAGGGATACTCGAGTATCTCGAGACAGAACGGATTTTTCTTCCCGTGCAGCGATAAGAAACTCTCTCGTACCCCCGGAATCTAGCCGAAGCACCACTATCTTTCCCTCGCTCACAATTCCATCGTCGACGATCTCGGCGGGCGCTGCAGATTTGAGCCTCTGCTCTAGTTCTCGGATGCGGCCTTCGATTTTTGCCAGCTCTTCCCTCGCGGCGTGGTAGTCAGCGTTCTCGGAAAGGTCTCCGTGGGCACGAGCCTGGCCCACACGCTCGATAAGCACAGGCTTGATCTCGTGCACCAGCCGATCGAGCTCAGCGCGCAAGCTTTCTATTGCAGCCTGGGAAAGACGGATTTTCTGTTCCATTCGGGTACGCTACCTGCCAAATGGAAAATGCCTAGAGAACGCCTATCGTACCGTCGGCATACCATCTCTCTCACTCCCTATTAATCATTGAGCGATCCGTTTGCCCCGGGCCATTGCGATCTCAGCCTCATAGACTCGGTCTCATAGGTCTCATGGCCTAATAGGTCGCATAGATATAGATAAAGATACGAATAGGAGGGGAACTCGCGACCTTTCTTTGGTGCGGGTTATTATCCGGCCTGGTAGCGAAAGTCGGGGTATCAATGCGTTCCAATGCGGAGATGCGACCAGTGATAGCGGTCTGCGGGGCTCAGAGCCCGCCGCCGCCCGTATACGAGCTGGCTTATTTCGTAGGGCAACATCTCGCAGACGCCGGCGCCCTCTTGGTATGCGGAGGCCTGGAGGGCGTGATGGAGGCTGCATGTAAAGGAGCTATGGAGAAGGGAGGTCTCACGATTGGTATCCTCCCTGGCTTGGATCCCAAGGAGGCAAACCCCTGGGTACAAATCCCAGTGGCTACCGGCATTGGCCACGCCCGGAACCTTGCAGTCGTAGCGTCGGCTCATGCCGTGATTGCGGTGGATGGAGAGTTCGGAACTTTGAGCGAGATCGCCTATGCGCTGCGAATCGGACGCCCGGTAGTAGGGCTCGCCACCTGGGATCTCCAGCCAGGAGAACACAACTACGAACTGAAATCAAAACGCCTTGTACACGCCGCATCGACGCCAAAGGAGGCGGTCGAAGTAGCCGTCGCTCTCTCACTCAGCCACCTCCGCAGGTAACATGAGCCTGGCTGTTATCTCTTCTTCGTCACCGAGCACCCACCCGAAGCCTCTACGGAGAGGGCGTTTGTACCGGACAACGACACCTAAGAGAGATCCGGGCTTTCGTTCGCCTACTACTTCGAAGGTGAGCCTTTCCGGAGCTAGCTGAGGCGCAGCGCTTCGCCCGGCAGCCTCGATTAAAGATCTATCGTCGGTTGACGCGGCAACGCGCGCCGCTGCCCTGGCGGCATGGGTTACAAGTATCCTGTCCCTCACCTCTAAAAGTGCTAGAAGCGAAGCAAGGACAACAACCACCGCTAAGGGAAAAACAAGAGCAAACTCTACCGTAGACTGCCCCCCATCGGGCCCTCGATAATTCACTTGTCCGCTGCTTCTTTGACTTTCCCGATGACAAACTCGAAAAGCTCTGCAATAGCTCCGCTCTTTTTCGCCCACACAATAAGCGTCGCAGCAAGAGCAACAGCAGCAAGGATCACCAGAGCGTACTCGGGAGTAGCCTGTCCTTCATCGCCTTGTTGGCTATGCTGCGAGGCAGTAGCTCGCCACCTGACAAAAGCAAGATCCGCCAGAATCACAACGTACTGGACAGCGTCGTATAGCATTTCCCCCTCCTTTTAGCTAAATTGACGGCTTTATAAACAGATGGCTCGGTTCTGATGCGAAGCGGTGCTACCTCTTCCCAATTCAAAAGCTGCGAAAAATGCCTTCAACTTTGCTTTCTGCTTCATGCACGAATAACCGCAAATGTGTCTGCTAAGACAGGAACCACTGTCAATAAGACAAACGCGGGCAAGATACAAAAGACCAGCGGAAAAAGAACCTTTATAGGCGCCTTTCGAGCAGAAGCCTGAGCCGCTCGAATCTCACGCTCCCGGAGGTCGCGGGCTAGGCGCATTAGAGCGGGTCCCAGGGGATGCCCCAATCGCTCCGACCCTGCAATGGCCCTTGACAACGCTGCAAGCTCAGCCCACCCTCGTTGCCTAGCGGTGAAGGCGAGTACTTCAGAAGTCGTCCGACCCGTAGTCAACTCCGCTGCTAGGTACTCGAATACGCTCTCGCACCCTTTCGGCCTAACGGCAGCGACTGCCTGAAATGCTCTGTAGGGATTCATTCCAGCCATGCAGGCAATCGCCAGAAGATCTAGGGCGTCAGGAAAGCTTCTTCGAAACCGGCTTCGCTCAGCTGACACGGCTCGTCTCAGGGAAGCCTCAAATGTCCAGGTGACACAGACAACCCCCAAGAGCGCCCCTGCGATGCCGGAGAGCGCAAACCCGAGCAGGAGCGCAGCGGGTATGCCGGAAATCGTGGCACCTCTCAATATGCGCAGACTGTTTTCGGAAACTCCTGCGGCTCGTGCCTCTTCCAGGCGATCATTCAACAAATCACCAACTCTGCGTGTCAAGCTCCGCCACCAGAAGAGTAGCTGCCAGTACCACTCACGGCGCCCCAATTCAGACTCCTCGGCTGTAGTAGGTCGCTGGTTTCCGCACACTACCAGGGCTTGCGCCGCCACTCTTGTAGAGGACTGATTGGCCATATTCTTATGCGAACTACCACTTAGTCGCACAAACCCTCCTTACCCACCAATATCCGAGTAGCTCTAGGGCCAAGCCGCCTGCGAGTACCACATTTCCTGCGGAAGAAGAGATTAGAAAGCGCCCGCCTAGGCCCAGCGCGTAGGAGAGTAACGCAAATCCTGCGGGAGCAGTGGCCAAGACCAGGCTCGATAGGCGCGCCTGAGCTGTGAGGGCCTCAAGCTCACGACGCACCGAAATCCGCTGACGCAACGAGCCTGCGAGGATCTCGAGTGCAGCCGATAGGTTCCCACCTGCCCTTATGTGGGTTCGCAGCGCCATTTCCAGAGCCGTAGCCCCGGGCAGGTCTTGTAAAGAGAACAATCCTGCCAGGGCTCGATCGAGCGAGAATCCATGCGCCAACAAATACGATGCTCGCTCAAATGCCGGGGCAATAGACCGCGGCCCAGTGCGCGCAACTTCTTCGATTCCGAGCCGCAAGGAACCCTTGGCCCTGACAGCTTCAGCCAGTTCCTCGAGCGCTTCGGCAAACTCCTCCTCTGCTATTATCTTTGCCCTTCTAAGAGCTGCACGTGTTCGTACCTCGAAAACAACGAGGCCTGCCGCGGCTCCTAGGACGACGCTCAGTGGTCCAAATCCGAACACCGTGATCGCTGCGGCTATGGCGCAAATCAAGTGCAGTGCTACACCGGCAGGGTTGGATTTTCTGAGGCCCAAAATCATCGAAGCGTTACCGACCCGGTATTGACATCTCCGTTTGCAAAGGCAATGTTTTACCTGTGCTAGCAGGGTCTGAGACAACACCTGCGCGTCTTTGCTTGGAAGCTCTGCGCTCCAACCTTCGAAAGAACACTTCGATGTCGTCGACTTTTACCAGGCCCGGCTTTGTTTCGGACGTCACATTTACTTGGGAAGGCACACAAAAAAGCGGAAGCAAATGCGGCCAGGGTTTAGACCGATCTACGCACGAGATCTCCGTAACAAGACGGGTTCCTCCTTCCCCACGAGACATCTGCACCACTAAGTCGATAGCCGATCCAATCTGTAAGCGCACCGCCTCTACCGACAATCCGACATTGGCCATGAGCGTCATGGTTTCTATGCGAAAAAAGGCGTCGTCAGGAGTGTTGGCGTGAACCGTGGTCAAGCTCCCCTCGTGTCCAGTGTTCATCGCTTGAAGCATAAACAGGGCTTCCGCCCCTCGGGCTTCGCCGAGAATGATGCGGTCAGGTCTCATCCGCAAGGCAGCTCTCACTAAATCGCCCAGCGTAACTTCACCTGCGCCGTCGGAGTTAGGAGGCCGTGCCTCCAAAGACACGACGTGTTCTTGCTGAAGCTGAAGCTCAGCAGCGTCTTCTATCGTGATGATCCGCTCCCGCGGCGGAATCAGCGAGGAAAGGACATTCAGTAGTGTGGTCTTACCTGTAGAAGTTCCTCCCGACACTACGATGTTGGCGCGTCCTTTTACAGCCTCGACCAGAAGCTGAGCCGCTTCGCCAGAAAGCGTTCCTGAAGCGACTAACTCATTGAGGCTAAAGGTTGCCTTGCGAAACTTTCGGATGGTTACAACAGGTCCACCTCGAGCAACAGGCTCCAAAACCGCGTGAAAACGAGATCCATCGGGAAGACGGGCATCGACTATCGGGCTCGAATCATCGATTCGTAGACCGAGCGGGCCAATTACGCGCTCAATAAAGGACCGCAGTTGCTCGGAGCTTTTGAACGCGGTACCCGTAGCCTCTATCCTACCGCCGCGCTCAACCCACACCTCCGAAGGGCCATTGATCATTACCTCACTAACGGATGGGTCATCGAGGAATGGTTCTACTGGTCCCAGGCCCAGCATTTCGTCAACGATGTTCGCTGCGGCCTCGGCTGCATGAGACGAGCTGACGCTTCCGAAGCGATTTCGTAGCGCCGCACCCGCCAGCGCCCTAGCCCGGGCTTTGGACAGCGCGATGTTCCATCTACTATCGCTTGCCGCTGCTAAGGCTTCGCTCCTACATCGAGCATGCTCTTCTAGGAGGCGCCGGCGGAGATCGTCCTCGAGATCGCTAATGCTACTCGGGTTAAAATCGGCTGCTAAAGACACGTTTAGGCTCGAGACCACTCTAGCCGTCCCTTCCTTTCGGGTTCAGCAAGCTCTTTGAGGTGACAGCCAAAACGCGTGTTACGCCCTCCGGCAAACCCCACTATCCACTCGGCCAGCTCTACCATTGCTCGCCCATATGCAGTCCTGTCGGAAGGAGCAAGAAGACATCCCTCATCGATTGCAGCTCCGGCTTCTTCAGGAACCCATGGAAGCTCAAAAGTGGGCCGGTCCCCTAGGAGCGAGATGATCTCGTCTGGACGAGGGCCACTGCCTCGAAACGACAACATGACTGCGGCGCTTTTGTTTTCCTGTAGAAGCGCGTCGATTTTGTGCAGAACTGTATGCGCTTGACGGACCCCGAAGTAGTCGAGCGAAAGTACTACGAAAAACGCGTCGGGCGCAGCCAGTTCTCTTTTTTCGATCTGCCTCAGTAGCGGGTCAAGGCGGCGCCCGGGCACGTCAAGGAGGAGAACATCGGACGCCTCCGCATCAGCAAGACTTCGCATTGATGCCCAGCCCTCGGCGTCCACTACTTCTTCGGCGATGTAGAGCCAGTGTGCCCCGGTCGGCACTGAATTTGTGCCGCTCACCTCTCCAACGGTGGTTTTTAGCCGAGGCGAGGAGGCGTCGTTTCCTCCTACAAGCTCCGTTAACTCCTTGTATGAATCATCGAGATCCACAAGAAAGACTCTCCTACCCATCGACGTCAGCTGCGCCGCCAGATTGGCGGTGAGGAGAGTGGCGCCACTGGATTTAATAGAAGTCACTCCGACGCAAAAGAGAGAGTTGCCGAGATCTGATTCAGCTTCGAAAACACTCGCTTCGGCCTTCACCACCGCTGCCAGAAGCTCTTTCTCTTTAGGCCATACGACAGCGTAGTCGGCCTCAGAAGTTGCGCAAGCAGCAACGACATCTCTTTTGGAAAAACCCACTACCACTACGCTGCAAGAGCCGGTCGAGCCGACACACTCAGCCACAACACCTACCACCGACTCCCAGGCCACGACCACCGACAACCGACCGCTCGCCATGGAGAATGCTTTGACATAGTCGGTGTCCCTACTCAAATCGTCACCAATGCCAGCTTCTGCGGGAGCTTCATTCGTAAAATCTCGCACGCTCCTACTCTCTATCGCTGAAATTTGGCGCAGACTTGCCTCAGTGCTGCGTTCGGCAGCACGATCCGCCCACGCTTCACCGAAAGAGCGGCCTTCGATTACAGATTTACCCCTCACATAAACATGGACCGCCGCCACCCCCACCTCCCGCAAATACCGGGCTAGCTCGGAGACGGGACTCTCAGGAGGACCTACCACCACTACCGGCGCCAACTGCCACCCTCTCTTTCGACTTGATCTTGTCGCCTGCGTCGTCTGTTTGCGACAAGCTCCCGCTTTCTCGCAAACATCGAATCTCGTCCTGCAAATTACAACGTCATGAGTACATGGATATCTTTGGGTAGCATTGCATATTGTTACGTCACGATGCCGTGACTTAGCTTACACAGCAACCGGTGACATCAAAACTAGAAGCCTTACCGCATGTCTCAAGATCCCGCCTCTCGTCAGGAGGAACCGGCGACCCAACAGAGCAGCGATGCAACTGAGGCCTATGAGGCCTATGGAGGGCCCGTATCCCACCGAGAAAGACTTTGGCTACGATGCACCCAACAAACGGAACGATCGCATCGAAGAGCGCGACAATCTAAAGCAATGGAAGCTGCGTTTTTCGATCTCGACAAAACCGTGATAGCGAGGTCTTCGGTGCTCGCCCTCGGAAAATCCTTTTATAGAGAGGGGATGGTGAGTCTGCCGACGCTTTTGAGAAGCATTTATGCTCAGCTTCTCTTCGTCGCGCTTGGAGCTGACGAAGAGAAGATGGAAAAGGCAAGGCGGGCGGCAACGGAACTCACCAAAGGTTGGAGCGAGGCTACAGTGCGGCGTCTGATCAACCAGACAATAGAAGATGCCATTCGCCCGCTCATTTACCGAGAAGCACTAGAGCTGTTCGACCTGCACCGCCGAGCAGGCCGCCGAATCTACATTGTCTCTTCCGCCCCCGAAGAGGTTGTCGAGCCGCTCGCCCGGATGTTGAAAGCTGATGACTTTGTCGCTACTAGAGCACAAACGGTCAATGGAAAGTATACCGGAGAGATTGAGTTCTATTGCTACGGGCCCAACAAAGCCAAAGCCATGCAAGAGATCGCCCAAGCTAGGGGGATCGATCTCTCCCTAAGCTATGCCTACTCCGACTCAATAACAGACCTTCCGATGCTCGATGTCGTGGGATATCCCCACGCAGTGAACCCAGATCGCGAGCTCGCAAAGATCGCATTTGAGCGAAACTGGCCAGTGTTGTATTTCGAAAAAACGGTCGCCTTGGGGAGTCCTCCCCAGGGGATCTCGCAAAGGAAACTATGGCTCGCCGTAGTGGCGGCCGCCTCCTTAGCAATCGCTTATAGGCTATTGCTCAAGCGCACTGTTCAATATCTTCGCGAAAGCGAAGACAACAACCTTTTCTAGCTGGTACGTCCCCAGCCGACACGTCAGCATTTAGGGACAGCTAGAAGGGCTACAAGAGCACCAGCGGGAACTACGATACTAGTAGTTTTCCCGCCCGCTAATAGCACGCGCTACCAGAACGCCCAAGGCGACCAGTACTAACAGCACGATTATCTTCTTCATGTCTACCTCCAATTTGCCCTTTCGTGGCACAAAGTCTCGCCGTTAGGCAAAGCGACTCGTCTTCGTAAAAGCTCACGTCTCTTTAGCGGAATGCTTTGAGAAGACGATCTTACTCCGAGCATATCAGCATTTTTTCCAGGGTGCCCGCGAAGCGCTGGACGACCTCCGCAAACCGTGATAACTTGCACAAGTCGGGCTCCGGATCTATGCCTCTGCGGGTCTAATAGCCAAACCAAAAGACAAATGTGAGACACTGCTCAAGTCGTGGCAGCTCGAGGGAGTCTTATCCGTGAAGACAGCGCAAGGAGTACGCGATGCGGCGTGTAGTGTGCGCCTTCAAACCTGTTGAGTTCGTTGGTCGATATCGCGTTCTTGGCAGGACAACCAAACAGCGTCTCGCACTTGTAGTTGGACTACTTCTGGTCGTTACCCCTGCAGCTACCCTTTTGAAGAGCGAAAAATTAGAGGCGCTCTCTATTTCGCAAGGTGAATTCAAGCTTGACGTCGAGATAGCCATGACAAGCACCGCGGCTTCAGGGTGGCGACCGGAGCCCGGTTCTTCCCCTGCTCTCAAGTTGTTCGTGCACAACTTTGGGATTCCCGGAAGAGTACAACAGTGTGCCACCGACCCGGACCCATTCACGTGCGAGCGCGATTACATGCGCTCTTCTGCAGCCAAGTCCAACACCATCACCTTCGTGATCGAGCCTGGATACTCTCGAACGACCGACTTTGAAATAGCTTCAGGCACCGCTCTGCCCGATGGATTCGTCTTTGCTGGTCGAGGAGGAAAACCTGGGGATCCCTCACGAAATCCGATCAACCTTTCCGGAAACCCCGATGCAGGCACTGCAACCGTGAGAGTGTGCATAGACTCTTGGAACGGTGGCATCCCTGAGTACACCTGGAATGCGCAGTGCACATGGGCGAGGGAGCAGAAGACCACTGACCAGTTTCCGCTTGGCGGGGAAGGAGCCTGCCCAGGATGGGTCCCGGGTGAAGGAGGAATCACTGGTACCGAGCCAGGCGAAGGGCCTGCCCACATCGTCACCATAACCAACGATGCAGGTCCTTATGAAGTGCCTGGTCTAGGAGTCCATCCAAAAGGCCGGCTTTATGACCGACGGAGGGAGCGGTGGGCGTATGCCCGCTGGTCGGTTCTCGCATGTGCCGGCGTCAACATCACCAACATCCTCGGCCAGCAGCTAGGTCTGGGAGCCTCCGTGTATCTGGAGGCGTTCGTCTATCGTGACGACCCATACCCAGGCGCTTACTCGCTCATCCTTTATCAAGGCCAAGACGACAGACTTGGAGTTCCAGGCGACATGGACGGTGATGGCCAGCCTGACACTTACAAGACATGCGGAATCCTTTTGAATCCATGCATTTCAATCTATGGTGTGGCGCTTAGCATCGACACATTTGCATCAAGTAAACGGGTTGCCACGGTCCCCAAAGTATGCGGAAACTACGCATACACCGTAAGAGCGGCAGACGACGTAACCAGTCCAGGACACTCTTACATTGAAGGAAGTGATCGGCTGGCTACCGCGGGTTTTCCTGGATGCCCTGCTGGCATGCGAGGGGTGGTGGCAGGATCGAACGGGCGACCCCTCGGGGGAGCAATAGTCAGAGCTTTTGACGCCTCCACAGGAAACTACGTCAACTCCGGTTTTGGATGGGATGCTGTGCCGTGCAGGGGCGGTCAGCTCCCTTATGACGGCCCGGCGGGGGTTCCGGCCGGTCCTGAACCGGGTTCATACCCTTCAAGCTGGGGCTGTGACACAACGATCGGAAACACAGGTTTTGGGTTGCAGCAGACTCCGGGGTGGGGCGACGGAAGGTGGTACATACGCACCAACACAGGCTCGGGCAACTATAAAGTCCTTATAACTAGTCCGCCTCTGGACGGCAATGCCACTCGATGGGCTGCTCTAGCACCTCCTGCAAGTGGGACCAATGACTGGAACACGGCTTCGGTGTGGACAACATCTCCTGGACCTGTCCCTGCGGTCGTCGGAGATGGGGGTGACTTGACATCCACGCTTACCGCAGCCACCCCAGTGCAGGGCCAGGTACTAAAAGATGGCGCGTGGGTTACTGGGGTTGACCAAGCGAGCGTCGCGCTGTGGGACTGCTCGGGTCAACAGTTCGAGGCAACGCCGACCTATGTTTTCTCGGACGGAACCTTTGTAGTTGACACTCCAACGCCGAACGGGCCCTCAGCAAAAGGGGTCAAGGCCAAGTTTGAAGTCCGCTCCGCCCCAGGCGCACCCAACTTGGTCGGCTGGTATAGCGGTACTGCTGCGCCTGCCGACAACTTCGCTAGCGCAGCCTGCATAACTCCCGGAACACCCTTGTCCACCACCAACTTCACGGGCCAAGGTTTCATCACGGGAATGGTGCACAATCCGGACGGCAGCGGGCTGGCAAATGCCGAGGTCAGCCTGTATAGGACTAGTACAGGTACCCTCGCCTACGTCACCCTCACCTCTAGCGATGGCAGCTGGGCAGCGAGCGTTCCCGCCACTGTATCTAGCGGAGAAACTTACAAGATTCTAGTTAGGCCGCCTGCAGGGTCAGGGCTATTCAACGCCTGGTACAACCTCAAACTGAGTTATACCCAGGCAGACACGTACACATCGCCATCGGGAGTGCACCATATGTTCTTTGCGAACTCAGACGCTATAACCGGTTACGTAAAGGCACAAGGCACAGGTCCGGACATGTCAGAAGCTGCCGATATCAACAAGGCAGTTGTTTATGCGTACGATGCAAATACCTCTGCTTTTGCGGGATGGGCAAAAACCGGCGTCCAAGATACAGGTCGGTATACGCTGCCTCTTCCGCCCGGCACGTACAAGCTTCTTGTGCACGCTCCGACTGTCACGAGGGAGAACGCCTTTTGGAGCGGAGCCTGGTCCTTCTCGGAAGCCACCGCTGTTGCTCCGCCTGCCACGGCAAACTTCAGTCTCAGGCCAGCAGGCCTCATAGTAGGATCTTCTCCCCTAGGTGGGACCCTCGTATACGCTTATACCCACGACGGATCGCACTTCGCAGGTTGGACCCAGGTGAGCGGCGGTACGTACTCGCTCAAGGTTCCCAAGACCTCGGACAGCGGATACCAGTATAAAGTGCGGTTTCTGTGGCCAAGTGGGCAGGGAAGTTGCTGGTTTTCCAATACTGCGTCATTTGGATCGGCACTGGCAGTTAACTCACCCGCGTCTGGGGTCGATGACCTGGGTCCACCGTGTGGACCGTAGATCCTTCCTCGGTACCAGAAACACTCGAAAAGCGATTATCCTCGGTAGCGGTTGGTAATTGGTAGCCGCCGATCTTTGCCGAAAGCCTTGGCGGTGATCTTCACCCCTGGCGCTGCCTGCCGGCGCTTGTACTCGGCCGCATCTATCATTGCCGTAACCCGCCTCGCAGTCTCCTCGTCGATTCCCGAATCCACAACGTCTTGCAGGCTGCCATCTTCTTCGACATAGATCTCGATGATGCGGTCGAGGACCTCGTATGGAGGAAGTGTATCTTGGTCTGTCTGTCCTTCTCTAAGTTCGGCAGTTGGAGGCTTATACAGAACGCTATGAGGAATCGGTCCCTCATCTTTTGACACCGCCATTTGCAGATCGGCTTCTTCCAGTCCCTCCATCGCGTCTATTCGCTCCTGCCGCGAAGGGAGATCGCCGACTCCGAAAAAGTTTCTGTAGCGGGCAAGGCTGTATACGAGTGTCTTGGGAACGTCTTTTAGAACGCTGAATCCTCCGACCATATCACCATAAAGAGTCGAGTATCCCGTCGCCAGCTCGCTCTTGTTTCCCGTAGCCAAAACTAGCCAGCCGAACTTGTTGGAAAGTGCCATGAGGTAGTTGCCCCGAATCCTCGCTTGGATGTTTTCCTCGGTTATGTCGTAGGATCGCCCCTCGAAGACTGGCTCGAGTACCTCCAAATAAGCACGAAACGGTTTCTCAATGGAGAGCTCTATGAAGCGGATTCCTAGCCTGCTAGCCAGATCAGCTGCGTCGCGGCGCGATTGGTCGCTGGTGAACCTAGAAGGCATGCTCACCCCAACGACACCATCTGGTCCTAGCGCATCTGCAGCTATCGTGGCGGTGAGCGACGAGTCTATCCCGCCTGAGAGTCCGACGACCACACCCGAAAACCCGTTCTTTTCAACGTAATCCTTGGTTCCCAAAAGTAAGGCGGCGTAGACCTCTCCCAAAGGGTCGTATTCCGGCTCGATAGGACCCGACACTGTGCCTTGCGGATCGACCTCAATTTCGAACAAAGCTTCTTCGAACTGAGCGGCCCTTGCACGCACCACTCCCGCCGCATCGACTACGAAAGACCCGCCATCGAAGACAAGCTCGTCCTGACCCCCCACTAGGTTTAAGTACATCACGGCAGCGTTAGCCTCCGTTGCCCGTTCAGCAACTACCCCAGAGCGCTCCTTTGACTTTCGCATGTGATAGGGGGACCCGTTGATGTTGAGAACCGCACCGACTCCCATCGACCGGTACTCTATGAAAGGACCCGAGGCAGACCATGCGTCTTCACATATAGATATCCCCACGTCTATCGAGGGATTCCCAACGGTTACTACAACCAAATCATCACCTGGAACGAAGTAGCGCTTTTCGTCGAACACCCCGTAGTTTGGCAAAAGTCGCTTGGCGTAAGTCGACACGACCTTGCCATCTCTTAGCACCGAGGCGGCGTTCGTTAACCCTGCCGGGAGGCGTCCGACATGGCCTACCACTGCGACGATCCCTTCGCATCGAGCCGCTATGTCTCGGAGGGCAATCAAATTGGCCTCTACAAAGGAGGGCTTCAAAAGTAGATCTTCCGGTGGATATCCAGTAAGGGCTAGCTCTGGAAAGGCGACCAGGTCGATGCCGCTTTTTCGAGCCTCTGCAATAACGTCCGATATGCGGCGCGAGTTTCCCTCGACGTCGCCAACGACAAAATCGAGCTGGGCTAGAAGTGCACGCACAGATGTTTCTCCACTGCCTCGTTCAAACCGTGACTGACCAGCACGAGCAGGCGTTATTCGCGCGATGCTGAGAAGAAACCGAATACAGAGAGCATTGCGAACAGCATAATTTGCTAGGCCCCTCTATGATCGATCCAATGCGAATTCCTCGCCACATCGCAACTTTCGTTCGTTTAAGCCCAGACCCTGATAGAGCCGGGGCGGCCTTGGAACGCCTTCTTGAGCTAGTTCCAGCCAACGTTGAACCCTTTTTTAGCCCCGATGCCGAGCGTGCTGCAGCCCGGCTGGTCAAGCTCTTGGCTACATCGCAGGCAGCTTTACGCTATATCTTGGACGACCCTGAGGCCCTAGAAGCGGTGGCAGAAGGGCTGGATTCCCCGACGATCCCAGATGTAGCTCAAGCGTGGCACCTTCTGGGGGATAGAGAACTCTCGGCGGGAGAGCGAGCTGCGGAGGATCACGTTCACTTTCGCAGACTTCTCCTGCGCTTCCGCAGGAGGGAGTGGATGCGTATTGTTGCAGCCGACCTCGCTGACGAAGGATCCTTTGAAACCTACACCGCTCGCTACTCCGCTGTAGCCGATCTGTGCATCCGTAATGCCTGGAGCCGAGTCGGCGGTGCGGAGATTGTGGGAGTCATTGCCCTGGGAAAACTCGGGGGACAGGAACTCAACTACTCTTCCGACGTCGACTTGGTGTTCGCCTCAGCCGATCTTAGTGCGTCCCAGGAGAGCCGTGTCGAGACGAATCTTGGCGAGTCAATGGTTTGTGGTGCAAGGTCCGCGCAGTCGGGGACAGACAGCGCTGATGTGCCCGGCACAACGACTGAGCGAGTGTCTTTAGATGAAATGGCCTTTACGTCTTCGTCTTCAGCCGCCCTAGTCAAAGAGTTCATGACGCTTTTGGCAGGAGAGGTGCCTGCAGACAGAATCTTGCTCGTAGATCCAGATTTGCGACCCGAGGGTCAGTCTGGACCGCTCGTACGCTCTGTCTCCTCCTATGAGAAGTACTGGAGCACGTGGGCCGAGCCATGGGAGATCCAATCGTTAATAAAAGCTCGCCCTGTAGCTGGTCCCCAAAGCATTCTCCGAGCATTTATGGAAAAAGCCTCTACCTACCTCTGGCCCGACACTTTGGATGCAGAGGCCATCAAGTCCATACGCCATATAAAAAGAAGATCGGAAGCTCATGCGGCCCGCACTACTAAAACTTTCGACATCAAGCGCTCGTCGGGGGGAATTAGAGACGTTGAAATGGCTGTGCAGCTTCTACAGCTCATACATGGTAGGCACGACGACTCCATTAGATGCCCAAACACTTTGGACGCTATCGACGCTCTAGAAGAGGGCGGATACATATCGGGGAACGACACGAGTCTACTGCGAGAGTCGTACGTATTTCTCCGGCGCGTCGAGCATCGACTTCAGCTGAGAAACGACACCGCTCGATATGACCTTCCCAAGGATCCACGCTCGTTTCGCGTGCTAGCCAAGTCCATGGGCTACTCCGACACTAAAGCTGCTTCGGCAGAAGAGCGCTTCGACAATGCGTTTACGGAGGTGACAGCAAAGGTGAGGGAACTCCATCGTCGCCTCTTCTTCAGGCCGTTACTAGAAGCATTCGCCGCTCTTCCCAAATCAAATACCTCTGAAACCGGGCGCTCCGATGTTTTGGACATAGCTGTGGCGGAAGAGCGTCTTAGGGCCTTGGGGTTTCGGGATACCCGACGAGCAAGGGCGGGCTTAGAGGAGCTGACGAAAGGAATTTCTCGCAAGAGTAGGCTAATGGCCCAACTTATGCCACTGATCTTGGAGTGGCTTTCCGAGTCTCCCGATCCCACAACCGGTTTAGTCAACCTACGAAATCTCGTAGGAGCAGTCGGCGACCAAGTGGTACTGGTCTCTACTTTCAGAGAGAATCCTGCGGCTGTCCAACGCTTGTGCAAAGTTCTCGGTACTTCGAAGGTAGTAGCGGACTTGCTTATTCGAACCCCTGAGCACATCCATGCCTTCTCCGATGATCAGGAGCTCTTGTCAAAAAAAGACGATACAACTCTGGTGGAGGAGGCCCGCAGAACAGCATCGTGGAGGAGCGGGTACCGAGAAATCCTCGAAGGAACACTTCGATTTTGCAATCGAGAGCTGGTGCGCATAGCAACCAGAGATCTTCTTTCCAATGATCGCTCCGAGGTTGAGGTTGTGGCCCAGGAGCTGTGTGGTGTCTCCCAGGGTGCGATCACTGTACTCCTCGATGCTGCGGTCTCCGATTTAGGAAAGCCTCAAATCCGATTCTGTGTAATAGGACTCGGAAGTTTCGGGGCTCGGGAGATGACTTACTCCAGTGACATCGATGTCATGTTCATTTACGACACGGACCCCTCAGCTACCGACTCCGAGAAAAGAGATGCGGCAGGGGCGGCGCACTCTATTGCCACCCGCCTTCTACAGGATCTCAAGGGGCTAGGCACCCCAGGACCCGGACTCAACCTAGATGCAGATCTCCGCCCCGAAGGCCGCGCCGGGGTTTTAGCTCGAAGTCTCGATGCCGCCGTCTCCTATTACAAAAACTGGGCCGACACCTGGGAGTTTCAAGCGCTCGCAAAAGCACGGCCTGTCGCTGGAGACGAGCAGCTGTTTCGCCGCCTTATGGCAGAGGTAACGGAGCAGATCTGGCCCGCTCCGTTCCCCGAATCCAGGGCGCGGGAGATCCGCCTCATGAAAGCACGAGTCGAGCGCGAGCGAGGCTCACCGCAAAAGGCGTCCCGTCGTTTCGATCTTAAACTGGGACCAGGGGGATTAACTGATGTCCAATTTTTGGTGGAGCTATTGTCGCTGCGGTACGGAGCTGAGCACAACGAACTTCGATCCGGAAGCACGCTAGAGCGCTTGAGGGTTTTGGCAAAGCTCGGAAAAATACCTGAAGAGGACGCGCGGCGCTTAGAGGAGTCATACTTGTTGTGCAGCCACATCAGAAACAGAATCTTTCTTATCAAAGGACGGCAGTCGGACACCATTCCTTCCCGCCCAGAAGAGACAGTAATACTCGCCGAAAGTTTGGGATACATGGGGCATCCCCGCTCCCGCCTCCTCGATGACTATCGACGCGTCACGAGGCGGGCACGCACAAGCTTCGAACGCCTCTTTTACTCCGACGATTAGGCGGGATTACCGTTTTTTAACTCTCCGCTTGGCAGCAATACCTATCTCAACGGCCATACTCGAGGGAAGTTACGCCCTCGAGATCGGCGATCCTCATCACTGCTTGCTCAGGCTGAATACCAGGCTGACATCGCAGTACCGCATAGATGGTCCGGTCTTTGTCACCTCCTTCCTCCTCGAAGTCCAAGTGATCGAGTTCTAAAGGCCTCTTGGACAGCTCACGAATTAGAACCCCAAGGTCCGCTTTGCGGTCGTACTCAATCGTTACACTGAATCTGCCCGCGGTAAGAAACCCTCTCAGAGGTCTACGAAGGATCCTGAAGACCATCAGAGTCAAAACGCTTCCGAGCGTGACCATGATGGCAGGGACGTACATTCCGAGGCCCGCTGCCAGCCCGATAGCAGCTACCACCCACAAGCTCGCAGCCGTAGTAAGCCCCCTGACTGTAGCTCCAAAACGCAGAATTGCTCCAGCTCCTAAGAAACCAATGCCCGAGGGAACTTGTGCAGCTACCCTAGATATATCTGTACGCGTGTTGTCACCGGCATAGGGAAGCATTCCGTACACAGATATAACTCCGAACAATGCCGCACCGACACTCACTAATGCGTGCGTTCTCAACCCCGCTGGTTGATCTCGAGCTTCTCTTTCTGCGCCGAGGATCAGCCCCAATACCAAGGCGGCCGCTAGCCGAGCAGCGATCTCTAGGTGGAGCCTCGTACCCGTCATAGCTTTAGCGTCCTTCTACAGATGGGTTGAACTCCGATGAACTGGAGTGAGCAGGCGGAACATTTTCTGTGAGCGAGAATCTCGTTTCGCTTTCTGCCGCTGAGAGCGAGCCCTGTTGTTCTCTTTGGTCTACTCTCTTCTTTCGGCGGCGTTCCCTGGCTACCGAGGCAAGCCAGACGACTATTGTCAACACGCCCGCTGATATTGCGGCAAATCCAGATGCGTACATAGCCCAAAACGTTGGCAATCCCAACCTGAGGTCCGGGAGTCGCCAGCTGTATTCGAGCCCGTAGTAGACGAGCATCCACGCCACCAGAAGGCCAGCTACACCTTGGGCTGCGGATGTAGTCGCGACTAGATGTTCCGAGAAGGGTCGGTTTGATAAAGCTATGATCCGTCCAGAAATTTTAGAGACAAGAGATCCTACAAAGACCCCAGCTGCTGAAGCTCCCAGAAGTGCAAGGGTCAGGCGAGTTTCGTCGGAGACAACGTTGAACTGGGATATCGTAAGCCTCCAGCCGGTCGCCCACATGAAAAAGGCAAAGACTCCTGCGGCAGTAATACCGCCGAGCAATGACTCTTTCCTCAATGCCCGGCAAAAAGCCAAACAAACGGACAAGGCGCCCAACAACACAATGGCGTAGGGCGTTCTTCTTAGGCCTTCCCGAACACCTCTTGTCCAGCCTGCTTCGGAGATCTGCATCTTCAGAACCTCGACGTCGCCGGGCGCAGCGGGTCTGTCGGAAAGCTTCGCCAAGTCGGCTCTAAGCTTGCGCTCTAGTGCCACTTCGTGAGCTTGACGGATCGACTCGGCCACCGACCCAGACACCTCGAGATCTTCCAGTAACGGCATGCCTTCTGCATGACGGGGGCGAGGGACCCCCAGCAAGGCAGCTATTGTCGGCGCAATCTGGCTTTGAGCAACATCTGCAGTGCTTCCCCCCTTTATCCCTCTACCCACTATCAGGAGAGGACTTCTGCGAGCTAGCCACTCATATCCTCCATGACCACCCTCGTCGCGGTGCCCGTGATCGGAGGTCACAATTAGGGTGTCACGGGAGAAGTCGAGAGTGGCTGCGATCTCTCCTACAAACCCGTCGACTATTTTCGCCGCGTCAAGTCCCTGACGTGAGAGAGCTCCGTATAGGTGACTCAATTCATCTACGTCTGGAAAGTAGAGGTACAGAAAGCTCGCTTTAGTCTGCAAGGCTTTCTTGGTAGCCTGAAAAGACTCGAAATCCTGCGGAACGTAGGATTCGATGTGACTAGGAGAACTCGGGCGCGCAAAGACTTCGGTGTTGGGTAGGTAAAAGCGCGTATTGAATCCTTCACCCACACCAGCAACGGCAGACGAAAGGCCGGCAGCCGCAACCGTTTCAAAAAGACACTCTACGCTGACCTCGCCTTTACTTTCGTTGAGAGGAAAACCGGACTGCACAGGGCCAACTCCGCACAAAAGATTTATCGCTCCCGGTGTCGACAATGATGGCACTCCGGTGACAGAGCGTAGGAATGCCGCATCGGGACGACGTCCGAGTGAAGACATATTCGGCAACTGTCTAGCAACATCGTCCCTCAAGCCATCGCTCACAACGAGTACGACTCGAGAAGACACAGCGGGGCTTGACTGTGCTGCGGGAAGGTCGTGTACGTAAAAACGCTTCGGATTCGCATAGTTTGCGCGAGTCCATCCGGCAGCTAAAATGCCGGCTATTCCGACGGCCAGCACTACCAGTAAAGCCAAGGCAGTGCGGAGTCGTGGTCTAAAGCGAGTATTTCCTATCGAGATCGATCGGTCTCGATCGCTCATTGGAGTCCTTTCTTTTCGAAAATTTATCTAGTCTCTTCTGCAACCCTCAGCAGTCTTCGACCTCAAATGAAATCCCCGTGGACTGCCCTGCTGTTGTGGTATCAGCCTTCGGTTTATGCAAGGTCCCGGTACTAGGAGCGTTCCCCAGTAGCTCCTAAGATTCTTTGTAGTACCTCCAAAAGAGCACGGAACAAATCCGGATGACCAACCACCAAAGCAGGAAAGGCAGTTTCTGAGACAACCTAGGGTTACGAGGTTGTGGTAACTCCACAAGCTTAGCAAAGACTGCGAATCGAGAATCGCTCGCTTCGAAAGAGAGTGCACATGGAACGAGCCCGCGAATTACTGGCCGCAGTGGACACAGGAGGAACCTACACCGACGTAGTCTCAGTCACCGGTCGAGTCGAAAAAGTACTCACCCAAAAAACATCTCTCGTGACCTCTGTAGAAGAGGGACTACTCAGAGCTGTAGGGTCCGTGCCTATAGATATTCTGGCTCACGGAACCACAGTGGCAACCAATGCGCTACTCGAGCGAAAAGGAGCTTGCATTGCACTCGTTACCAACAAAGGGTTCGCGGATGTAATTGAAATCGGTCGCCAAACCAGACCCGATCTATACGACAACTTCGCGGACCGACCACCTCCTCTCGTCCCACCCCAGCTCCGGTTCGAAATCGCGTGTCGCATGGGTCCCAATGGCGAAGAGCTAGTACCAATTTCCGAGAGCGAACTGGATCGGGTGTGTGGCCTGCTGCTGTCGGCACCCGAGCGAATCAGCTCGGTGGCTGTAAGCTTACTTCACTCCTACATCGACCCCTCTCACGAGAAAGCCGTCGCGCAAGTCCTACGCGACGCAGGATTCGACGTCGTCATTTCTTCAGAAATATCTCCCGAGTACAGGGAGTACGAGCGGACTTCCACCGTCGTTGCTACTGCCTATCTAAAACCAGTTTTGAAAAAATATCTTGGGGAACTGACGCGCCTTGCAGCCTCTGCCTACGTTATGACCTCAGCCGGCGGACTAGTTCCAGCCGACCACGCTGCCGAAAACGCAGCAGCCCTTTTGCTTTCAGGCCCTGCCGCGGGAGCAATAGCAGGCTCTCTCGCCGCCCTGGAATGTGGCTTCGAGGCTGCGGTCACCTTCGACATGGGCGGAACATCTGCGGATATTTGCATGATCCAAGGCGGGATCCCCGAGCCAACCCCTCAGATTAGGGTAGGAGAGCTGCCTATCCGCCTTCCTTCGATAGAGATCGTGACAATTGGTGCTGGAGGAGGATCGATAGCACGAATCGATCCAGGGGGAGCTCTTCAGGTCGGCCCTCAAAGTGCAGGGGCCGATCCGGGGCCCGCTTGCTATGGACGGGGCGGTCGTGAATTCACCGTCACCGATGCCAATCTCCTCACCGGTCGAATTCCTCCAGGACATTCCTTTCCCGAACTCGGACTCCTGGATATTGATGCGGCCAAAGATGCAATGCGACGCTGCGGCACAACACCTGAGGAGACACTCGCGGTCGTCAATGCCAATATGGAGCGAGCTCTAAGAAAAGTTACGGCTGAGCGAGGACACGACCCCTCTCAACTCGCCCTTGTCGCGTTCGGCGGAGCTGGCCCGCTTCACGCATGTGAGCTAGCAGAAGCTTTGGGGATGCCCGCCGTTGTCGTACCTCCTCGCGCTGGGGTCTTGTCTGCGCTGGGGCTATTGGTATCCCCTGCTGTCAAAGAGCTCGTGAAGAGTCGCCCAGATCCTCTAAAGCATGACACGCTACAAGAAGAAATGGAAGCTTTAGCTCTAGAAGCAGCAAAAATCCTTGAAAAATGGGGATTTTCGGTAACAGAAACTGTCGCCAGGATTGATTGCCGGTATAAAGGACAGAGCTTCGAGTTGCCCGCTGCGAGTATCGCGGACTTCCATGAAGTACACCGGAGGCGCAACGGCTATACCAGACCTGAGCTTCTTGTGGAGGTAACCGCTGTGCGCGCCAAAGCCTTTGGTCGCCCGCTCGGGCGCTATCAAGACCTCGTTTCCTCGGTAGTGCGAAAAGGGGTAGTTAGGGGACCGGACTCCATCGTGGAAGACGACTGCACTGTCTTCGTCCCCAAGGGATGGATTGCTCACGCGCATCAGAGTGGAGCATGGCTGCTGAGGAGGAGTGCGTGAGTTTGTCGCCAGGTGAACTACAGATCCTCAATGCACGACTAGCCGCTGTAGCCGAGGAAATGGGAGCGGTCTTGAGGCGAGCAGCCTACAGCCCCAACATCAAAGAGAGAGCGGACTGTTCCGCCGCGATTTTTACAGCAGATGGCGAGCTTCTGGCCCAAGCAGAACACATCCCGGTCCACCTTGGATCTATGCCAGCCTCGGTAAGAGCAGCAATCCAAGCCGACTTTGCAGATCTACCGCCCGGTTCACACGTTATTGTCAATGATCCCTACCAGGGCGGAACACATTTGAACGACATTACCCTCTGTACGCCAGTCCACAAAAAAGGTGAACTCGTGGCCTGGGTGGCGAACAGGGCACATCACTCCGATGTGGGAGGAATGACTCCCGGCTCGATACCAGCTGCTGCAAAAGAAATTTTCCAGGAAGGGCTGAGGATCGCCCCTCTCATCTACAGCGAAGAGATCCGGACCCTCATAGCGGTGAACTCCCGCACCCCGCACGAGCGGCTAGGGGATCTCGACGCGCAGCTAGGGGCAAACATTTATGGCGCATCTCGCCTAAGTGACTTCGACCATCGAATCTTCGGGGAGATACTCAACTACGGTGAGAGAAGAATGCGGGCAGCTCTGGGCCGCTTAGCACGCGGAATCTACGAGTTCGAAGACTTCCTTGACAGCTTCGGCCCCTACCCCGATCAGCGTCGTCCTGTCAGGATCAAAGTAGTTGTGGAGATCGGCCCCGGCGTGTGTCGGTTTGACTTTTCCGGCTGCGACGACCAGGTCGCAGGAAACACGAATGCACCCAAAGCCGTAACCGATAGCGCCGTCTCTTTCTCGCTTAGAAGCGTTGTCGATCCTACGCTTCCTCGCAATGGCGGTGTCATGAGGCCCGTCGAGATCGTGACCCGGCCAGGCAGCGTTGTCGACGCCCGGCCCCCTGCTGCGGCGGGAGCTGGCAACGTAGAGGTTAGTCAGCGTATCGCCGATGTATGCCTCGGAGCGCTGGCAAAGGCAGCTCCCGACAGAGTAGGTGCTGCCTCCCAAGGGACCATGAACAACGTGCTCATTGGTGGGGCCGGTTGGGTCTACTACGAAACTATTGCGGGCGGACAAGGCGCGAGGCCAAACAAGGATGGAGCATCGGCTACCCACACCGGCATGACGAACACAGAAAACACCCCCATAGAAGCCTTGGAGAGGACATATCCGATGAGAATTAGAAGATACGAAATCCGCAAGGGAAGCGGAGGAGCCGGGCAATACCGCGGGGGCGATGGAATAGTGCGCGAGATCGAGTTCTTAGAACCAGCAGTAGTGTCCGTCATATCGGAACGTAGGATCTCTGCACCGTGGGGGGTAGCGGGAGGTAGCTCTGGAGCACCCGGCAAGAACTGGCTTGTTCGAGCCCGGAACAAATCCGTCTCTGACGGCAAGCTACATTCACATGTGCCAGTCGCTGAGCACGAAGGCGCCGAAGAGCTGCCCGACAAAGTCACAGTCGAAGTCGAAGCTGGCGACATCTTGAGAATCGAGACCCCGGGCGGAGGCGGCTACGGTCCGCCACCGAGCGATCCCGAAGTTAGATAACTCAACCGACAAATCCCCCGATTCGACTAGTCCGAATCGACTATTACGCTCCGACATGAGGCCTAGCAATCGCGAACATGTTCCGCCGACATTCGGTAAGGACAAAGCCACCAGGCAGCGGGGGCAGACGGACGATTGAGTCCTTCGAACAGCCTCACACCGACGCTGTCTCTTACTCGCAGACAGGACTACTCTTAGGAGGGTTTGGCATTGGGAGCTATTGGACACATCTCACGAATAGCCCCGGCCGCTGCCCGGGAAACCGTCACGGCACTGGCTCCGACTCTTGCATCAAATGCTGAGCTTCGGCTGGCTGAGGTCGTATCCAGAATCTCTATAGCCTCCTGTGTCGACGAGTTGGGAGTTGAGCTCCAACGAAGTCTGCAAGACATTCTCGACACTTGCAATGCCGACGCTTCGGTAACAGTAGGATTGGTAGAAGACAACAAACTCAAGAGCTGGTCCCCGATCCCGCCAGGAGCTTCCCTCGAGGACTTCGATCCGAAAGCCCTCTCTTGTGTGGCTGATCAACTAATACGTATTTACCATCTGGGCTCGAGATCATCCCTGGCCAAGTTTTCGATAGGGCACGATATTTGCAAACTAGGCGCTATTGTCGTGACTTCGGAAACTCCCATTCAGCCACAGACCGCCCGATTGGTGGAAGCTCTGTCTCGAGTATGTGCCATCACTTTGGACAGGATCCAGCTACGCAAGCAGCTTGATAAATCTGATGCTGTGCGCTTGGAGTTAATCAATCAGCTTGCAAGAGCCTCCGACGAAGAGCGGGCGATTCTCGCTGGTGACCTTCACGACGGTCCGCTTCAGACATTGGCCACGCTCGGATATCAGCTTCAAATAGCCAAGTGGAAAGCTGCCAGGAGGCAGAGCCAAGAAGTGGCCGAGGCTATTGACAAAGCAGAACGGACGCTGAGAAAGGAGATGACCCGGATTCGATCGATGATGATCGATCTCGTTCCGTCTGAACTGGCCTCTACAGGTATAGCTGCTGCACTTCGGGAGTATGTCTGTCGCTTGCTTCCCGATTATCCACACGTCTCGGTGGAAATTGAGATCCCCGAGAACGGTCTCGAGTTGACAGAGGAGGTCTCCCGGATCTTGTACAGGGTGGCCCAAGAAGCAATTATCAACGCTCTCAAACACGCCAGGGCCAAAAAGATTGACGTTGCTTTGTATAGAAGGTCAGAGCCGCATTGCTTGGTCTTGGTAGTGCAAGACGACGGTCTAGGATTCGACCCCTCTGAATTAGAGCGAAAGTTTGCCCGAGGTCACCTTGGGCTCCGCTACATGACCCGGCGGATCGCATCGCTCGGAGGAGAGCTCAAGATTCGGTCGGCTCCGGGCTGCGGAACAAGGATAGAGGCTGTCGTCGCCATGCCGTAGAGCTAGTGAGCAAAAGCGGCCCCACTCTTCGCCACTCTCGCACCGTGCCACCCCCCGAGACCTCGACGCCAGCCTCTATCCGCCCGCTTTTAACCGTAACTGCTTGAAACGACGAACCTTCTCTCTTGCCTCTGAATCTCCTATGACTTCAAGTACATCGGCAGCGGCCCAAGCTACGTGTTTGTTGTCGTCTCCTAGAAGCCGAACCAGTTCGGACACAACTCTCGAGTGCCAACTGCCAAGAGAGCCAAAAGATGCGAGTTCTCCTAGTGCTTTTGCGGCGCGCCACCTAATGTGGCCGTTTTCATCATCCAAAGCAACGGTCAATGCCATAGCACACTCCTCTTGAGGAGGGTGATAGAACAATTCGCTGGTACCGTCGATCCGTCGTTCAGCGCCCAACGACTCCAGGGACTCTACTGCGGCGAGGCGGACATCTACGTCTTCGTCCCGGAGAAACGACGCCAAAAGCCCCACAGCATGGGGGTCTTTGCCACTACCGAGTTCTTGAGCGATCTTTCTGCGCAACTCTGGATCGTCTGGAAGAGATTCCGGTCGGGTGGACATCTAGGCATCCCATTGCACAACCAAAACTTGCCAGCTAGTCACCGCCTCTTGCAGCCTTCCTCTCACGGAAACTGCGAGTAGTCGGGAGTCCGTTTCTCCATAAAAGCTCGGACAGCCTCTAAAAACTCTGGTTTTCCAAACGAATCAGCATTTGCCGCGTCTTCCCGGGCTCTTGCCGCCCGCACCTGATCGGCCTCTGCCTCCTTGAGAATGCACTTGATCCGTTGCAGTACGCGCCCTGGGTAGGACGCAAGTGACGTAGCTAAGCCCAATGCCTCGTCGAGAGCTTTGCCAGGCTCAGAGAGCTTGTACGCAAAGCCGGCTTCGAGTAACCGCTGTGCCGAAATCCAATCACCCAGAAGTAGCATCTCGCGAGCCATCGTTCTACCCACCGCCAGTGGCAAGAGAACGCTGGATGCGGCCTCGGGGGCTATAGAGAGCGGAGCAAAAGGCATGCGCAGCCGAGCGTCGGAGGCCATGACCACAAAATCACAATGAAGCAGAAGCGTAGCTCCGATACCGACAGCGTATCCCTCGACTGCCGCAACTAGAGGCTTTGGGAAAGTCGAGATTGCATCTACGAACGGAACAAAGCCGTGTGGCTCGCCGTTGGAAGCCAGAGTAAAGCCCTCGGCCCACTCCCCGATGTCAGCACCTGCAGAAAAGTTATTCGAGGTGCTTCCGAGTACGGCAACCCTAACCGACTCAGAAGTTCGAGCGAGACTGAGGGCTTTCCGGACGTCGTCGTAGAGCCGAGTATTGAAAGCATTTTTCTTTTCCGGGCGGTCAAGAAGTATAAGCGCAACCCTCTCAGGTCGCTCCTCGTACTCGACAGTTTCGAGCGAAGACGTAGAGTTGTGGTCCCGGTCATTCATAAGCCAATCGATCCTCTAATTTGCTGACTTGAAGACGTTCTCCCTGTCGAATCGACCACTACAAGGGGCACCTTGTCACGCCCAATCGAATTGTTGAGACAACAGAGATCATCGAGTAAATATCCACCGAGGTGTCACCGGACATCAACTTGAACATCGTGGGTCGATATTGGAGAGGGGGCGAGAAGCGTTTTGGCCCCAGAGTCACGAAAGGCAAAGAGGCGCCTCGTAAGATGACCCTCAAAGATATGTGGAGGTGAGGGGACTTGAACCCCTGACCTCGGCCGTGCGAAGGCCGCGCTCTTCCAGCCTGAGCTACACCCCCGGGGACGTTGCCAAGCTTACGATCTATTTATGCACCCATCCGCTGGATTCCTCGTATCCGATTGGATCTCGCACGGCATTCGGCTTGGTTACAACGGCCCTCACTAGGCCCCTGCTATCTCGTAAGGGCCTTAGGATGGGTTATCTAACTTTTGGTGCAAGGCGGCCAGCGAGTGTGCAACCTCGTGTTGAATAGCGGTAATCGTCAACTCCGATCGGCTGCGCTCTATGGCACTGCGCGCCGCATCCGTTCTTGATCTCAGGCCCCGTGTGAGCGAGTCCGGGTAGTCCATCGTAGTTAGCAGTTGGTACAACTCATCCATAACCTGGAGCACTTCTTCTCCACGACCGATATCGCCTCTGCGAAGCGAGTCCAGCAAGTGCCGACGAAGCTCGCCGACCGTTTCGGCAACTCCACTGAGGTACTCAGCAATTCCTACTCCGACTTCGGCCGGGGTGGGAAGTCGACCATCTCTTATAAGACAGAAAGTCAGGTTCGCTTCGGCCAGTTCTTTTTCCGCATCCGCAATGAATCCTGCGTAACGCACCTGGGGCACTGGCTCACAACGCTCTATCGCTTCCTGGAGGAAAGCTCTGGCTTGTGCCATCAAACTCTCTGCTTCTTGCCAGTCGCGCCGGTGGGTTGCCCGTATCGAGTTGGCAGCGCATCGAGTAGCTTTACGACAAGCCTGAAGAGCAGCCTCCCTGGCCTCGTGCGCCATGTCTAGGTAAGCTCGGGCTTCGTCGGCGATTGGCGCAATGGGTTCCATTACCCTAAGGTACGGCTCAAGCTACTCACGCCCTGTCGGGAGGCATCTGAGAGGATCTTGGACTGCAGTTTGAGCTTCCTCAATACGGAGACATATGCAATAAGAAGAGCCCCGCACAACAAACTCAACAAAAGTACTGCCTTTAGGCCCGGTAGGAGGCCAATTACAAAGGTCACCGTAAACGCAGCGAGTAGGGTCTGGAAAACTGCCTTCCGTCGGCGACGAGCGCTGTACGAGCCCGCCGAGTTCCTAGCTACCTCACCGACATGCACTGCTGGTTGAAGATCAGGCCGACTAGGCACCATCGCGGCTGTGGAGGTAGGTCTTGACTTGTAGCCCGCATCATTTAGCGATCCTTCAGCGTATGCGCCCGTGTCTCCGCGATAGCGAGTTCTCGGCTCCCGGATGGAGCTAGTTCCGTATCCGTATCCCTTCGCCTCCGGGGGCGGCTCGATGGGGCGCCCATCAGGCCCGATTAGCCGAACCGTGGGTGGTGGGTGACCGACAATAGATGCCTCTTCCCACTGGTTGGCAGTCGAGATGCCCATCGCAAGAGGAGCAGTTCGGAGAAGCGCGATGTTTGCAAGCCTTCGATTGAAATCCAGAATGGACCCGTAAATAGCAAAGTCTCGCCGCTCGGAAAAAACCAATTGGGCGGCGACGACCGCAGCTACCACCAGTATCGAGATCAGCACAAGCACCACAATAACCGCCCAGATATCCCTACGCCTCTAGCGTACATGGAACGGAGGTAAAGTTGGTCAATAGGCACTAGATCTCAAGCGACTCCGTGGTGACAACGAGGTCTAAATCAGCTTTTTTTTCCGGGCAAGAGATGACAACACTTCGGCGACTTTCCCCGAAAGATCCTCTCTTTCGAGAGCGAGCTCAACAGTTGCTCTAATCCAATCTTCTTTTTTACCAATGTCGTAGCGAGTCCCTTCGTAAAGGTAGGCATAGACAGTCTGCTCCTCGAGGAGCTTCGCAATTCCATCCGTTAGCTGGATCTCTCCACCCTTTCCAGGCTCTATGCGTGACAAAGCGTCGAAGATCTCGGGAGTAAATATATAACGTCCTATAACAGCCAGATTGGATGGTGCCTCCTCTCTAGACGGTTTTTCTACAATGCTCTTGACCTCGAATAGTTGATCGTCGACTAGCTCAGGCTCGATTACACCGTAAGCTTCAATCTCCTCGATAGGAACTTCCATAACTGCTATCACACTTCTACCGTAGCGCTCGAACGCATCCATCATCTTCTTCAAAAGGGCGGCTCCGGCAGCGCAAATGTCATCTCCGAGAAGTACTGCAAAAGGGTTGCCCGCTACGTGGCTCTGGGCAACCAGCACCGCGTGACCCAACCCTAGTGGATCTTTTTGGCGAATATAGTGAATGTCGCCGATCTCCGATATAGCCCGAATCTCTTTTAACAAATCTTCTTTACCCGATCGCTCCAAGTAATGCTCAAGTTCGAATGATCGATCGAAGTGATCTTCAAGAGTTCTCTTTCCTCTTCCTGTGATGATAATGATGTCGTCGATCCCCGACTCGATTGCCTCTTCAACGACGTACTGAATCGCCGGTTTGTCCACAATCGGAAGCATCTCTTTTGGCTGAGCCTTGGTTGCCGGTAAAAAGCGTGTCCCCAAGCCCGCCGCCGGAATGACAGCTTTGCAGACCGAGTAGTGTTTGGAGACCTTCCCCATCCTCACCTCGCTAGCTTGATTTCGCTGGATCGGTTCCCTCGCCCAAAGAAAGCTCTTTCCCAGCCAGGAGTCTTTTAATATTTGGAGCGTGGCGCGCAGCTACTAAGGCAGCCATGGCGGCCACGACTCCCTTCTCGGGCCACGACCGTCCGAACAGCATCACCCCTCCGACGGCAACAGCCAACGCAGCCAAAGACGCAACCGATGCCTTCCTCGTGGCCTTTGCCAGAAATGCCCACACCGCTGCAGCCACTACTAACACGGGAGGGTAGGCCACTGCCAGCGCCCCGCCTCCTGTAGCAACACCTCTTCCGCCTTTGAATCTCATTGTGACTGGCCAGCTGTGGCCAACAACCGCCGCCAGCCCCGCAAGCGATGCGACAGCCCAGTGTTGGCCTAGTGCGAAACGGGACACCGCCACCGGGAGCGCTCCCTTTGCTGCATCGACAACAAAGACCAAAACCGCCCATCTCTTCCCAAGCGCCCTGGAAACATTGGATGCCCCTGGGTTACCCGATCCCACTGAGTAAATATCTACCCCCTTCGCCTTAGAAACCAGCACCGCGGTGGGAATAGATCCGACGAAATATGCGATACAAGCGGTGATTGCTATTGCGAGTGGAGTGTTCATCGGTGCTAGCCTAGATGCGTCATGGTCCCAATGGGGCTAAGTCTCCGAGTCCTGACTCAGAGCATGTTCCGGAGGTTGGATATGCCTACCTACGAGTACCGGTGTAGTTCCTGTGGTGAGCACGTAGAAGTCTTCCAATCGTTCTCGGACGATCCGCTTGAAGAGTGCGGGATCTGCGGAGGCAAACTAACGCGGGTATTTCACCCGGTGGGGATTGTATTCAAGGGATCCGGATTTTACTCGACCGATTCCCGTAGCAACTCTTCTGCAAATGCTTCCTCGGCCTCTAGCTCATCCTCTGAGGGGACTTCTCAAAAGAGTGGGGAGGTAGGAGCAGAGGGATCGAGCACCACAGCTTCTACCGAAACTTCGGATCGGGAATCGAAGATCGCATAAGTAAGGGATTCATCTCGCCTCCAAACCCACATAGAGCCGGGTTCGTTTGTCGTGCTCGATCAGATCGTTGATCGCACCAAGGAACGGCGAGACACCTATTTCGATGGGCCCGTCGCCACTCATATAACCCTACAAGAACCTTACTGCCCGGTGTTACGAGAGATGGCGATCGAGGCAGCCCGAGCCGAGGGACTCCCGCTACATGAGCGCGGAACAGTGGTGGTAATAGAGGGACCTCGCTTCTCCACGTTGGTCGAATCAAAGTGGTATGCCTCCAACGGTTGGGAGGTGGTAAACATGACTCAGTACCCCGAGGTCGCCTTGGCAAGGGAACGCCAGATTGCAGATCAATACAGCGACTTTCTAGTTTATGTACCCGAGCATGCTAGATCCACGGTAGTAGCCACCGAATGCTTGCGATGAAGAACACAGCGATAGTCGTCGACAACCTGACCAAAATCTACAAAGGGGCCAGCGGAGATGAGATTCGAGCCGTGGATGGCATCTCGTTCGAAGTCGAAGAAGCAGAAGTCTTCGGTTTGCTCGGACCCAACGGTGCCGGAAAAACCAGTACGTTAGAGATTCTCGAGGGACTTAGAGTCCCCACATCGGGCCATGCTCAGGTGCTCGGTATGGAGATCGGTCCAAACGGGGTTACAGATCGAGCGAGACTCACTGCTTCAATAGGTGTGCAGCTTCAAGAAAGTGCCTATTTTGAGGAGCTATCCCTAGTAGAAACTCTCAAGCTATTGGGATCTTTTTATCCTCGCTCTAAAGATGCGCGAGAACTACTCGCCACGGTGAATCTACTTGACAAAGCCTCTTCTCGGTACGGACAGCTCTCAGGAGGGCAGGCCCGCCGATTTTCTATAGCTGCGGCTTTGGTCAACGACCCCAAGGTGCTGTTCTTAGACGAACCAACTACCGGACTGGACCCTCAGGCCCGGCGCAACCTCTGGGAGCTCATCGAAGAAATTAAGTGCAGCCAGCGCGTAACCGTTGTTCTCACGACACATTACATGGAAGAAGCAGAAATCCTCTGTGACCGTGTCGGCATTATAGACGGCGGCAAGGTGGTAGCGCTTGACGCTCCCCGTACCCTAATCTCATCCCTCGGAGGATCATATGCGGCTTCGGTAGCAGCAACGGGCATAGACACGGAGTCGGTCGATGCGATACTGCAGGACTGCGGAGTGGAAGGAAGGATAAACGAAGACCTAGCCGAATCGGAGAGAGCAGTGGTCCACTTAGACTTCGTATCGCCCAGTCCCGCAAGTGTCTTCAAGGTCTTGGACAGACTTGCGGCTTTCGGAGCCGAGATATCCGATCTATCCGTGCGAAATGCATCTCTCGAAGACGTGTTCCTGACACTAACCGGAAAAGCTCTTCGTGACTGAGTCCTTATCTGCTGCACTCAAAATTGTCTTTAGAAATCGCCAAAACGTCTTTTGGGGATTCGCGTTTCCCCTCTTTTTTGTGCTGGCATTCTCTTTCTTCAAGGGGGGAGGTGAGCTCCTCGTGCGCACCGAAATTCTTGCGCCGGAGTCTGGACCCGCTGCCGACGTCGCCAATTTTTTGGAGACAACGTTGTCGGAGTCGCTTGCATTCCGGGTCTCTAGGATCGAGATAGCTGATACTCAGGCTGTATTGGAGTCGGACCTTCGATCAAAGGTCGAACATGGCACAGTGGATGCAGTCGTAGCCCTGAGGGACGCTCCCGGAGGGCCTTTGCCCAAGGTTTATCTGTCCGTAATCTACAACGAGGGGGATGTCCGTAAAAACGGAGTGATCCTCTCGACGATATCCTCCTTCGTCGACAAGACAAACCTTCGTGCCGCCGGAATAGCAGAGGGCTTTGCTCAGGCAAGCTTTTCTCCGGTTTCTACAAAGAAGGTGAACTTCTTCGACTTTACCTTAGCGGGATTTATCGCATACGGCGTCGCCACGATTTCGGTTATTGGCATTGCTTCTGCGATGGTCGGCTATCGCAAATCACAAATATTCAAAAGGTTAGCTTGCACACCTGTTAAACCGACTCGCTTCGTGTTAGCCCACGTTGCAGCGCGGCTACTGCTTTCGGTCATCCAAGTAATCGTAATTGTGGCTGTAGCGAAGCTATTAGGTGCTCACGTCTACGGCAATCCCGCATGGGCAGTAGCGTTGATCGTGTTTGGAAACGTAATCTTTCTAAACCTTGGGCTTGCCTTGTCAGGCGTTATTCGAGGAGGGCCCGAGGTGGCATCGGCAGCCGGAACGGCTATTACTTTTCCGATGTTCATCCTGTCTGGATCCTTTTTTTCCCTAGACAACCTGCCATGGGTAATACGTGCGATGGCAGAAGTGCTGCCTCTTACTCCCTTAGTGAGTGGAACAAGAAAAATTCTTTTAGAGGGCGCTTCTTTCGTGTCTCTCGGCCCTCAAATACTGCTCCTCGGGGCGTGGGTGGTGGGATCTTCGATACTCGCCGTGTTCGGGTTCAAGAAACTGCTAGGGCACGAGTAGGAGTCGCGTGGGGAAGTACTTGTGATTAGGCGGGGTCAGAGCGGTCGCTTCGGTAGCTATTGTGAGGCCGTGCTAGTCGATAGTGCTCGATTAGAAGATGGCGTGCTAACGGCGGAGGAGCCACACAGAAACAATGAATCCGGCTGCTATGACCCTGTATATAACAAACGGTAGAAATGATCTGGTTTTCACCAACGTCGATAGAAACCAAGCTGCGGCGAATCCCGCGATAGCCGACGCTCCGATTCCTACTGCAAAGGGAAGCAAGAGCTGGGACTCCCAGCCTCCCTGGATCATAGAGATCACCTTGAAAGCGCCGGCGCCGGTAGTCACGGGAACCAACAGTAGAAACGAGAACTTAGTCGCGTTTGAGGAGTCAAAACCCCTGGCAAGCCCCGCGGTGATCGTTATGCCAGATCGACTTACGCCCGGTGACAGGGCGAGAACTTGGGCCGTACCAATTGTCAGGGCATCTGCAGTACCTATCTTGTCCAGATTTCTTCTTTTCGTTGAGATTCTTTCAACTATGAGAAGCAATACCCCGAATATGGCCAGTTGTACGGCGACCAGGAGCGGCGACCCGAGTCTTTCTTCTACAAACCGCTCACCTGCGACGCCAGCAAGGGCCGCAGGAATAGAGGCAACCACAACGAGTATCCCCAACCGTCTATACAGCCGAGTCTGTCGGTCGGAGTGCCTCGACAACGTCGAGCGCATCATCGCAAAAAGCTCCCGCCTGAGAAATACCGCGGCGGCCGCAGCGGTCCCAAGGTGCACAGCAGCATCAAAGCTTTTCTCTACAGCAGCGCTTCCGAGTTCCCACCCCAAAAGCCATCTCACAACAAGTAGGTGGCCAGACGAAGAGATCGGAAAAAACTCAGTGAGCCCCTGCACTATTCCCAGTACCAGTGCGCGCGCGAGACTCACAGACTTCCCATTCGGGTCGGATACCAACTAGAGATGCCTGTTATTTCCTTTTCCGCAAAGATCACCCTTGCGGTTCTGATCGGAATGCTCCTTTTGTCACTGGCACTACTCGCTGTCGAGGTGGCTACAGCAGATGATCTAAAACCTGCCCAAAAAGCTGGCTGGCTATTGGCTTTGCTCATCGGAACTTTCTTCACTGCGGTAATCTACTTCGCGCAAGGCCGAACAGGTAGGTTGGGAAGATTAGCTAGTGTTCTCATCGCATTGGGCATACTGCTGGCACTGGGCATAGTCGCGGTACTTGCGCTGAGACTTTGAGCCACTAACACTAGACTCGCTTCGGCCACTTGGCTTCTGCATATGAATAGGTACCTTTGTAAAGGTGCCCTGTCGAAAGAGCTCGCAAGAATTGGGTTGGATCCGAAGCGATCCGCTCGGGTGTGATTCCCTCAAAGGTCTCGGTTTCAACAAAAGCCCGGCCAACAAATTCGGGGTAGTGAGCGTCGCTAGCAGCAACCCCTATCAGGCCGTGATTCACAGCGAACGACAAGGCTCTTTCGTTCGCACAAGGCTGTGCTTTTGCGTTGTGAACCTCGACTATGTCGACCATCCCCTCCGCGACCAACTCTTCAAGCACCTCCATCTGCAAACCATTGTGTTGTCGACAGAAAGGATGCGGTATGTACACCAGCCCTGCCTGCTCTCGGATCCGAGCCACTACTTCGTGGGGATGAAGATTACCGGGAATACGCTCATACAAGAACAACCCGATGATTTCACCAGCCCACGTCCTGCACTCTTGCCCGATGACTATGCCTCCTTTCCACGGAGTGGAAGTCTCACTAGCTTTCTCTATGGCTTCTAACGCTCCATCTATTGTCCCGTGGTCGGTTATACACAACACGTCGATCCCAGCTTTATGCGCTGCCCGGAGAACTAAAGAGAGGGGAGATCTCGAGTCTCCGGACCTGTATGTGTGCACATGGGAATCGATCCTCATAGCGTGCCTCGCTCGGCTATTGTGAGGTTTGCCGTTCAAGCTGAAGTAGAATCGCACAGCACCAACTAAAAGAGGAGGATTACAAACGATGCAAGGCGATCCCAAAGTTATTGAAATTCTCAACAGAGCACTCGCTCTAGAGTTAACAGCGATAAACCAGTATCTCGTCAACTCAAAGCTCCTCGAAAACATCGGCGCCACCAAGCTTGCCAAGATGGCACGAGATGAGTCGTTTGGGGAAATGCGGCATGCCGAGTTGCTGATCGACCGAATTGTGTATCTAGAAGGCAAACCAGAGATGTCTTACTCGGCGTCGATAGTGACATGGTCTACCCTGGGCGAAATGCTCGGACAGCAGCTAGATCTAGAAAGAGACGCTGTAAAGCTTTACAACGATGGAATATCTGTAGCGCTCGCCTCCAACGACGCCGGTTCAAGAATGCTCATGGAAAAGATTCTCCAAGACGAAGAGGAAGAGGTGGAGTGGTACGAAGCGCAGCTGGAGCTGTTAGAGCGCATAGGAGAAGCAGCTTATTTGCAGCTGCAAGCCGAATCAGCCGAAGAAGATGACGAGTAGTACATCCGCAGGAATCGATGTCGGATCAGTGGGCCGAGCCTCGATGATCGTCGGAGCTTCGGACACCGCTCGCAGTCAGCACAGCGGTGACGTGGAAGTATTAGCGACACCCCGTCTTCTAGCACTGTGTGAAGAGGCTGCCGTGGCGACAATTTCTCCTTTTCTCCCGCCAGACAAGACCTCTGTCGGGGCCAGGGCCGAGATCGATCATCTGGCACCTTCTTTTATCGGAGCCCAGGTCGAGGCGACAGCGAAAGTTGTCGAGGTATCGGGCTCAAGAATCGTTTTCGACATTGAAGCTCTTGAAGGCGAAAAGCCAGTCGGGCGGTGCCGCCACGTCCGCGTAATCGTTGAGAGGAGCCGCTTCGACTTCGTGCAAAAAGGAGATCAAGATACCGGGCGCTAGATGAGCCTAGGAAACCCCATTTACACTCTTGACCCGGGATCTTGTCGCAGCAGATGGTATCGTCATCTTAACAGTCGTACGCCCCGCAGTCTCGATGTCCACCCAGGCGCCTACCATCTCCGCAACACGCCGCATAGTGGCTATGCCCAACTTACCATCCAATATGTACTCGTTCTCGGACTGCTCTCTAAAGCCTGGACCATCGTCAGAGACAGTAAGTTCGAGACCCGCTGTCGTTGCTGCCAATCTAAGCCTCGCTTTCTTGGGATGCGCATGCTGGAGGGCGTTTTCGAGAGCCTCGTTGGCGACTCTATAAATGGAAACTGCAACCTGACGGTCGACTGCTCCGGCCCAATCCCAGTCTGCCTCCACTGCAAGACCTTGGCGTCTATAAGCAGTGACCAATTCTTTAAGCGCCGCCTCCAGCCCCAGCTGCTCTAGGGTAGGCGGGTACACAGTAGTAACTAGTCCCCTCGCTTCGGCAATGTTCTCGGACAGGGAGGAAATTCCTTCATTTAGCAGTCGCGTTCCTGTCTCGCTGTCGCCTCGAACTAAGAGCATTCGCGCGTGTGACAGTTTTAGTAAAGACGCAGTCAGGGGCTGGACCAACCCGTCGTGGATCCTCGTAGCAACAGCACTACGCTCCCTGTCGACAGCCAGTAAGACCTCGTCGACCAGTGCTTTCTCGCCCATGAGCATGGAGGAGAGCACAGCAGAAGCTTTGAGCTCCGTCGATCTTTCGAATGCTAGCTTTGCGACCGACGCGGTCAAAGACACAGAGAATCCCGCGTAAAAAATGGCTCTGTGCACTACCGTCGCCTCGCTTTCTCTGCTAAAAGATGCAAGAAGAATGACAGCGAGAACGATGGGTCCGGCAACCGACACGAAAGGCCCTGCAATCCTTTTGAAATTTTGGGCGGAGGCGTCCGTACGAACTGCCATCTTGAGCGTGTCGATCTCCAAAGAGGGGTACAGCTCTCGTCGTAACCCTCCCCTTCCGCTGCGCAGCTGCGCCCCAACCCTATCGGCCTCGAAAGCCTCGCCGAAGGCTGCCGCTCCAATGATGAGAATGAGAGCAGCTTGGGCCGAGCCACCCGTGGGATGTCGCTCAAACGCGTTTAGAATCCGGGCCATAAGCATGGTGGTAGCCACACTTTGACATAGACAGCCCAAAAATATCCATCGGCTCGAGTGCTCGAAGAAGGTGTGGCCGTGCAAAAAGTTGACAAATGCACCGGCTACCGCTATAGACCAGCCTGCGATCTGCATGAGAGCGAGGACTTCTACCCAGGCAATGCTCGGGATCCCTTTAGGTATAGCGAGTACACTCTGGACAGCGAACAGGGCAGATCCCAAAGACAACACGTCCAGCGCTGCCAGGCGATGGTGATGTGGCTCTGGAAAAAACACTTTCGATCGCAAATACGCAGCACAGGCGATACCTACCAGAACCACCACTCCACTTGACCCGATTCCAAGAAACCATGCACTACCTGGGACAGTACCCGTTTGAGATAGAGAGGCGAGCGAGCCGCGCAAAATGCCAGCGAGGCCAAAGGCGAGCATCGTCCCAGAGGAGAAAAACCCTATAAATGCCAGTACCCTCCAAAAACGCTTCTCAAGATCTGGCATTGCTCTTGGAACCTGAAGCAACGAAGCTCCAGTAACAGCGAAGAAAAAGGCTGTGGGTAGCCACACAACGCCGGCATACGGCTTAGAGAGCGGATTCGCAAAGAACGCTATGGCAAGGACGAAAGATCCCGTCAGGACCACAGTTGCCCGACGGATTAGCGTAAGCTTGTGGGCTGCGTCGGCACGATCGATTGAAATTGTTCCAGCTTCCACCATTATCTCGCCGACGGGCGAGTGCTAAGTGGCGTACGGGCTTACTTTATCTTCACCGCTTTCTCCCATAGTTTTCGGGAGGCACTGCCGCCGTTATTACCCGAAGTTAGATCCCAGGCGGACAAGCTTGTAAGCTGCGGACAAACGAATCACAAGGCCGGTTGTCGCTACTAATCCCACAATACCTAAGGCAAGCGTTGGCTTGCCCAAGGCCATGAACACCGCCAAAATCAGCAGGCGCCCATCGCGTCCAGCAAGAAGATTGCCGATCAAGCGTTCGCTCCTTTCTATGTAGGAACGAACCTCTAAGGGAGCTACTAGCTCCAATCTATCCTTGGACGACATCGACAGTAGCGAGGAAGCCACCGAAATCCCCAAAAGCAATATCACATATTGAACCCGGGTTCCATATGCCAAAGATCGCAGTGCTACCCCCGTGAGGATGGCGGTGTCGCCGATCCGGTCAAAAACGCCGTCGAGAAGGCGGCCAAAGCGACTTTCTGAGAAAGTGGCCCTCGCGATCTCGCCGTCAACACCATCTATTACCGACACGAGCTGAATCAAAATTGCCACGAGCAACGGGGAAATTTCGCTGAGTGAAGCCGTCAGGGACGCCACTAATGCCAAAAACAAGGCGAAGGTCGATATCGCGTTGGGACTAGGTCGAAAACGCGCGATACCAGCCGTTATAGCCAAAGATAAGGGGCGGTTTATGTACCGAGCGATTATTCCATCTTTAGTACCGCGCAGCTCCTTGAGCGCTTTGCGCCTCGCCCAGGCCAGGTCTTGCGGAGTGTCTATGTCTTGCCAAGTACAGCCTTTTGGAACTTCCACGACGTACAGCGGGACGTCCTGTGCCATCGCTTCCAGAGCCGACGAAACGGTCACCTCCGACTGCACCCCGGTAGCCATGGAATCCAGGTAAGCAAAGACCTGAGAAGTGAGAAGGTGGGCCCCGGCGTCTAGGTACAGCCTGAAACAATCCACACCTTCGAGCTGCTTGCCAACCCTGATGACCCGCCCTTCCGCGTCACACAACACCTTGGTCGCTTCTTCTACGTCGACGCCCTCGGGTACCGAGGAGTCTACGAGGATAGAGGGTGCTCGTCCCTCGAGAAGTGCTTCGATACACCGCACCGGCGTGTAGTGATCTCCCGAAATCGAGACAAATCGTTCGCCCGGCTTTATAAAAGGCGCTACCGCTGTGAGGCTAGCACCGTTTCCCTCTTGCCACCGTGGAGCGTACACAACCTTCACTCGGCCTAGCTCGCCGTCTGTGCCGCCAAACACCCGCCTGCAATACTCTCCCACCTCGGGGTGAGCTCCGTAGACGACAATGACGGTGTCTAGGCCCGCTCTCAATAGCGTGTGAACCGCCCGCTCCACTAGAGGAACCCCGAGAAGGGGCTGAAGCATCTTGGGAGTGCGCGAATATCGGCTGAGACGCGTACCGCTGCCCGCAGCCAGTACCACGCCCTTGTTCGGGCGCACAATCGGTTCTGGTCTTTTAGGGTCGGTCCCTTGAACTTCTAAGGGCGGAGCCGACCAGTTGCGCGCGTACGATATGTCGCCAATTCCCATAGGTGTCGGGGCCTCCCGATTGAATCGAACGCCGCGACGAGATGACAGCCGAGTGCCTTAGCGTCAAGAAGCGATGTCGTGATCGCTGTAGTCTGATGGTTATGCTCTTGAAAATCGTCTGTATATCAATCTTAGCATCCAAAGCTATCTGCGCCGTAAGGGACTCAGTGCGCAATTTGGAAATCTCTAGGCCCCGTTTCTTCATTCGCGAGAAGTGGACGAAGTGATCCAAAAGGCTAAAAAGAACCGTTAAGCAGAGGACTCTAAGGTGGCCAAAGGGAGCGAGACCCCAACAAGAGGCGTAGCCAAAGAAGACAAAACTGGCAGAGACAACAAAACTATGAGACAAGAGCAAGAGAGGCGTCTATGAGGACCAGCGAAAATGCGTCAAATGCCGGCACGAGCAGTAACGACGAGTACGACAAGCTCCGCCGGCGAGTTCTGTGGAAGCTTCCGTATGGTCTCTACGTAGTAGGTAGTCGCTCGGGCGACCAAATGAACGGGATGACTCTCAACTGGGCTACTCAAGTTGCCTTCAAACCCAAACTTGTCGCTATCTCGGTCGAAAACGAAGCCTTTACGTACAAGCTGATATCTGAGGGTAAGGCTTTCTCTCTCAACATTCTCGACCGAGAAGACAGGGCCATTGTCCGAAAGTTCGTCAAGCCAGTGCAGGTCGATTTAGAGGCCCGCACATTGAACGGCTTTCCATTTCACCAGAGAAAAACCGGATGTCCGATCTTGGACCAGGCCGTTGCGTTCTTGGACTGCAGCCTCTGGAAAGCAGTACCGGTTGGATCCCACACTCTTTTTATAGGCGAGGTCGTCGATTGCGGGTTCCTAAAAGAAGAAGACACTCCAGCGCTTCGCATGGAAGACACCCGAATGAACTACGGAGGATAGACAAAGGCACAGTGTCTCGAAATTCCAGTGGTAAAAGCCAGCCTTAGGCCCCACGGAAAAGATCGACGGCAATCTGTATTCCACGGCTTTGACCTTCACAGTGGCATCAGCTTCCTAACTGATATTCCTGATGTCACGAGCCGATATCGGACCCCGCCGCAGGATCGCAGAGTATATAGGTGAACTTTTTCCCCACAATCGCAGAAGCGACCAAAGAGGGGTCTCGTCTTGCTAAACCCTGCACTACTCGTGCTTTTTTGGAACCGGAAGCCAAAAAAACCACTACTGAAGCGGAGTTCAAAGCAGCAGGGGTAAGCGTAAGACGCGGCCAATCGGGACCCGAAACACTAAGCACCAAAGGAGCTTCTGGATCTGTTGCTCGACAAGCCTCGGAGCCGGGAAACAACGAGGCTGTGTGACCATCTTCTCCTATCCCCAAAAGGGCCAGATCAATTTGGCGACGCCTCAAGGCAGCTTCATAGGCTTCCCCAGCACATCTCTCCGAAGAAAAGCGGTGAACCGTGGCTAGCAACCGACCAAAAAACGCGCGATAGGCAGCCCCAAAGTTTGAAGCACGGTGAGAGGGAGGGACACAGCGCTCGTCAGAAAAGAAAAACTCAGTCGAGTCAAGGGCTAGCCTATCGCGGGCTTTCAGAAGAACGGGATAGATGTGTCTAGGCGTCCTACCGCCAGGAAGTACGACCACACGGGGCCGGAGCTCGCACCATAGTTCTACGAGTCGAAGCGGCCACTCCGCGTCGACCAACGTAAGGATGTCGCTCCTAAAGGAGTGCAAAGGTCTCCCCAATGAGTCACCTCGTAACAGCGCCAGTGCCCGATGGCGCCTGCGATATTCAGGGCGCTAACTCAACCTGCGCCGAGTTAGAGTCACCCACCATTGAAATCCGCAACCCGCCAGAAAAAGTTCTCGGTCACGTCCAAGAGGCCAGCTGTGTCACGCAAGCAGCGCTCAATTTACAGCGCCCAATCTTTCGATGGCTATTTTGCGCGCTGAGGCATAGTCCACCTTTCCTGAAGGGGCTCTCCCCACCGAGTCTACGAAGACCACATGCTTGGGAGCTTTATAAGAGGCAATATTGGACTTTGCGTAGGATATGAGCTCATCGGGACTGACCTCCGCGCCTGGGCGCAGCTCTACTACGGCAGCCACTACCTCACCGAAACGATCGTTTGGGACGCCAACTGCTACTGCATCTTGTACCGCCGGATGCTCCTTTAACACCTCTTCTACCTCTTCAGGAAAGACCTTCTCCCCCCCGGTGTTGATGCATACAGACCCTCTCCCCAACAGCTTTATGGTCCCGTCCGCCTCCACTGTGGCAAAGTCACCGGGAATAACGTAGCGCTCCCCTCCAATCTGTCTGAAAGTCCTCGCGGTCTTTTCTGGATCTTTGTAATAGCCGATCGGATTGGGTCCTCTCAGCGCGACCATCCCTATCTCACCCGAGCCCGGCTCGACATCAGTACCGTCCTCTCTTATGACCCTGGCTCTCTCGCCGAGCTGAAACTTAGCCGTGTTCTCTGCTCGGCCACCAGCGGAAACCGACTGTCCCATCCCGAGCGCCTCAGAGGAGGAAAATGCGTCGACCAGTAGCATTCCCCGGTGGTGCGCTAGAAGACCCTTCTTTGTCTTCTGGCTCCACATCACACCAGAAGAGATCATAACTTTGAGGCTGGAGAGGTCCCACCGACCTGGGTTGGCATCCAACGCATCGAGAATGGGCTTTGCGAAAGCATCCCCCACGATCGACACCGAGTTCACTTTCTCGCGCTCTATAGTGTCGAGAAGTTCTATTGGATCGAAACTGCGGCTCTTCAGGGTGACAATGCAGCCCCCCAAGTTCAGAATTTGAAATGCTGTAATTGCCCCCGTTCCATGCATTAGAGGGCAGGCGGGAAGCCCCACAGGCCCGGGAGCTGAGGAGAGGCGTTTTGCAACTATGGCGAGGTCGGGCTCACCAGGATCACCGCCAGTTGACAGAGCAAATACGCGGTATAGATCGTCCTGGCGCCACATTACACCCTTGGGCATCCCGGTAGTGCCGCCCGTGTAGAGCATGTATATGTGATCTCCGCTCCGTCCCCATGGAGCAAGGCCATGGTCGTCATCGGATACGGAACAAGCTAGATCCTCGTAATCCAAAGCCCAAGAGGGTCTGTCGCCCGAGCCATCGTCCACCCAGATGAATAGCTTTATACGGTCCAGCTCTTTGCGCAACCGCTCCAGCCGATCTGAAAAAGTGCCGTGGAAGACGATGGCTTCGGTGTCGGAGTTGTCCCAAAGATAAAGGAGCTCCCTATCCTCGTACCTGTAATTCGTATTGACCGGTACCAGGCCGGCCTTGAAGCTGGCGTATACGGACTCAAGGTACTCGGGACAGTTGTACAAGTACTGCGCGACTTTCGACTGCTCTCCAAGTCCAGCATCGAGAAGGGCTCGGGCCAGACCCGAGGCGCGTCGCTCGAACTGTTGCCAGTTGTACTTTCGCTCGCCCTGGATCTGACAGATTTGTTGGGGGATGACTGCGGCGGCGGTGTCCCAGACATCTGCAAAGTTCCAGCCATCAGAGTGCATAGGCTACCTAACTCCTCGGTACTACTAGCAACAAAACGGGGCCTCGAACCTATCATTTTCTAGAAATCGCCTAGGATCCTCACGATAGCGAGCTGCCCCACCCCTGGGCTAACGATAGCAACCAGATGCTCTCAGCTCGGTATATGGCAACGGTAACCGGAGAGTGTATATCGTATGTGCCGCTATGGACTTAGAGCTTCCACCAGACGACGATCCTAGACGAGTCGAAATACGCAAGTGGCTCGCGGAACATCCTTCGCCCTCTGGCCGGGAGCTAGCTGAGGCAGGATATGTCGCCCCCCATTGGCCCCGGCCATGGGGACTAGAAGCCGACCCAATCCACCAACTCATCATCGAGGAAGAGCTCAAGCGCGCAGGGGTTCGCAAACCGACTAATCCGATAGGCATAGGATGGGCAGGACCCACGATACTGCACGCCGGAACCGAAGAGCAGAAACAGCGCTATTTGTTCCGAATCCTCTCGGGCGAAGACATATGGTGCCAGTTGTTTTCGGAGCCAGGAGCCGGCTCCGATCTTGCCTCCCTCCAAACAAAGGCCGTCGCCGACGGAGATGTCTTCATAGTCAACGGGCAAAAGATCTGGACCTCGCTGGCTCACATAGCGCGCTATGGAATTCTTCTTGCGCGCACAGATCCTACGGCACCCAAACGTGACGGAATTACATACTTCATCTGCCCGATGGATGCCGCAGGCATAACCATACGACCCATCGTGGAAATGACCGGTTCTCACACTTTCAACGAGGTGTTCTTTGACGATGTCCGCATACCAGCCGAAAACGTCGTGGGGGAGGTGAATAAAGGATGGTCCCTCGCCAAAGTCACTCTCGCCAACGAGAGAGTTTCTCTATCGGAGGAAGGAGCGATCTGGGGGGCGGGTCCTACGGCCCTAGATCTCATAGACCTAGTAAGGACAAGCGGCGGGGTGCGCGACGCTTGTCTTCGTCAGAGGCTTTCTAGGCTTTATACAGAGCACGAGATTCTACGTCTGTTGCGATTGAGGCAAATTACCTCTGCGATCAAAGGTTCAAATCCGGGTCCTTGGTCGTCTATAAGAAAACTTCTCGCAGACGAGCATGGCCAGCATGTGATGGAACTGGCAAAAGACCTGGCCGGAACTGGCGGCACCCTAGCGACAAAAGGACCTCTCGGCACCGGAGCAGGGATATGGCACTACGGCTTCTTATTCTCGCCCGCTCTAACCATTGGCGGTGGGACCTGGGCGATTCAGCGCAACATAATCGGCGAGAAAATTCTGGGGCTACCAAAGGATCCAGCCGTCAACTAAAGCGATCCACCAAGTCGAGACGGCCCTAAGCTGACGAGCTGAGAGCGCCGCGATCTAGTTCAACGGCCCATCTGCAGATGCTGTGGCCCCAGCTAAGAGCTCAGGCCTCCACAGTTTCCAGCTCAATCTCGGCAGCCTCGGATCCCTCTCCCAAGAACGCCTCTTCGTCGCTGAGTTGGAGAGCTTTCTCCATAACTTGGATTCGTCGCTCTACCTGATCGTAGCCGTTCTTTATAAAGCTGGAGATGAACTCTATCTCCCCGATGTCCACATTGAACGCATCCGCAAACGGCTGGGCCTTGTCGGTGAGGAATCGTCCTGACTCGTCAAAGAGAGAACTTACAGCCTCTTTAGGAAATCGGAACTGCCCGAAAAACTGGTCGGCCAGCTCGTACATGCGGGCCTTGCCAAACTCCATGAGCTCAGGGCTTTCTTGGAGGATTCTTCTGCATAGGTAGGTCCCATAAGTTATATGGCGTCCTTCGTCTCTCCGCACGAGTGAGAGGCCATGCTGTAATCCCGGCAGTACTTTCCACCTCTTGAAGAGCTCACCCCACAGCTTGTATCCAGAGATCGCAAGACAGCCCTCGATGAACTGGTTGTACGTAACCCCGCAGTCCAAGAAAGCCTTCGGTGACCTGTCGACGAGCACCCTACGCATAACTCTTGGAAGCTCGCTCTCGAACAACCCTGCGGTCGGATCCCGCTCCACCCCCATCTCTTTTCTGCGCTGCTGGCCTTCCTCGTAAAGGCGCTGAGGATCTTCTCCTACAGCGTCGAACCATCGTCTGAAAAAGTCCACATGCTTCGCCTCTTCCATAGCAAAGGTGGTGAGGTAAATAGCTTCCTCTACCCGTCCCTCGTCTGCAACGCCAACGATCAGCGGCACGATGTCAAGCGTTACAGATTCCTCGCCAACCATGAAGCCCCTTGCAAAAAACGCAATCGTGCGCCGTTGGGTCTCATCCATGGCCTCATAGTCTTCTCGGTCTTTGGAAAAATCGATCCTGGCCGGATCCCAAAACAGCTGCTTGGCCTTTTGGTACAGGCGCCATGGGACAATGTCGTATCGAAGTCCCCTGGAAGACTTCCACTCCGCTTCGTGGCGAACGATATCAAGAATCTCGGATCCGGTGGTGTCAGTAGCCATGAGCCTCTCCTAACTGGACTCGATACGCCCTACGTTCTTCATCCTACTCTATTAGACTACTTCACGTCCGCATGTCCGCATCCCCAAATCTCCACTTGGAAACCTGAGCGCGATATTCGAAAAGTGCACGGGAAACTAATGTACCCAGTTGGCCTGTGAAAGCTAGTAATGGCATCCTAGATGTGGCCGGTAAGGTAAACCATAAATCATCGCGAATAACGGTTCCTCGTTTCCGATTAAAATGCCTTTCCGACTTATTATCTGACGGAACATCTATGTCTTCAAACCGATGTCGATGAAACCACCGAATCCTGGAATTTCCCTCGGTCATATCAAAAAATTCCTTGGGCTCGGAAATGCAAAAAATCTTTCCGCTGTACCTCTTAGAAATAGGCCCTGCCTTTACTTCATAGAGCACAACACTTCCATTCTTCGCTTTTAGAGGGGCTTCTAATATCCTAAAGCCAATACGAGGAGGAATAAGTGCCGCTAGGTTTCCTGGCACAGAATAAAATCGAAACACCTCATCTTTTTCGGCTGCCACCTTGAAGGACGATTGAATCAGAACTCCTGGTCGCCCTCGGATTGGAGACATGAATTGTAAGGAACAATCTCCTTCAAACACCTCTTCTGGTAATACTTTTTTAGAAGTCAGCATTTTGATAGGCTTGAACAAATCTGCAAGTGCAACTTTTAACTCCGGAAAAGCAAAGTCAAACCCACCTTCCGCTAACTTCGATGGAATAACGCGCTGACCTTCTAATAGCGAAAGTGATCCCTCACCTAAAGCCAGCCTCAATGCTTCAGCAGGGATCGATAATCGTACCTTTGTGCCTAACTCCAAAGCTAAGCTCTGAACAAATTCTTTGTAAGTCGTCTCAGTGGGAGCAACCAGGTTGACAGGCCCTTCGAAAGTATCTTCTTCGACAAAGTTTGCCACTGCTCGGCAAACATCGGTTGTATGGATCCAAGAAAACGGTTGTTCTCCTGATGCGATCGATGCGCCCATTCCCGACCTGAACAGAGGCTCTAGGACCTCCAGCACGCCTCCAAACCGCCCTAGCACCACACCGAGCCTGGGAATTACGACCCGCATTCCCAACGAATCCGCACGCTGCGCAGCGTTTTCCCACCTTACACATAAATCGGAGAGAAACCCCGACCCGGGTGGATCTGACTCTTCAAAAGGGGGATTTGAAATAGATCCCGCACCGTAGTAGCCGACAGCGGAAGCTGACACGAGCACACGGGGCCTAAGAGAGGCTCCAGCCAAGGTTTTGACGAGCCGTTCGGTAAGGAGGATCCTGCTATTTTCTGCGTCTCGTATACGACGCTCGCTCCACCGCCTCCCAACCAACGGAGATCCAGCAACATTTACCACGGCATCACAGCGCGAGAGGGCGTCTTCGTCTGGGACTCCTGAGGGGTCGACAAAAAGCTCACAATCAAAACCGAGGACGCGCCGACCCTTTTCCTCCGATCGCACGCAAGCCAGAACAGCGTGGCCCCTGCTGCGCAAAAACAATGAAATTGCTTTACCTATGAACCCGGTTGCCCCGAGAACCGCGATCCGAATGAAATCACCCCTCTTCCTACATCATGGCACTTCTAGCATGCTGTTTTAGGATGCCCACCCAACTGAAGGATCAGTAGACCAAGTTCCCATTACAGGAATATCACCAGGTACGTGGCCATCGCAAAAGTCGGAAGCCCTCGGCGGTACCCCTTTACCATATACAACATTACTAGGAGGTACCATCTCAAGAATCATGCCGAAAGTATCTCCCGAGGGACTAAACACCGCCAAACAGAGATACTCGCCCCCCCTATAATCCACAGATACCTCTTTGAAATGGGTCGAGGGATTGGGCCCAATCCAGTAAAGCCCGTACTCTTCTGCCTGCAAAGCGTTGGTGTCGGAAGTAAAAACCTGCGCTCCTGACGAGTAGTAAGCCATCTCTGCAGTGACCGCAATTCTCAGGCTGGCTTGAGCCGCTCGGTTCATCGCTCTCCTCCTAGCCCCCACATACGTAGGTATCGCGATGGCCATCAGAATTGCAATGATCAAGACCACGACCATGAGCTCAACCATGGTAAAACCCGAGTCATTTCTGGAATGAAAATTGCAAGAAAGGCGTCTCATACGTGGGCTTTCTCGTATTTTTCTTTTAACCCTCACTAAACTGGCTTTTTTGTAAAGAACCGCCACTCCAGAGCACAGCGCAAAGGGGCAATCGTCTCACTCTTTGACAGAATTATCACGGTTAACAAAAAAAGGCAACAACCGACCACTGGTGTCGGTCGCTGCCCTCCCTTTGCTACGCCAATCTTCGGCACAACGAGCTCTAGAACTTTAGTGGAGCATTCGAACTCGGCCCCTATAGCGGGCGAGGAGCATAAAAAGAAGCGCCCCCGAGAGGGCGCTTCTTGCGGGTGGTGTCCAGGGGTCGGCACCCCAGCGCTGCCTCCCAGCCTTAGTTGACTTGTCTTACTCTCGCTTGAGAGGCGGGTTGCTCCGTTGGCTAAGCAACTATGGTGTCGAGCTCACGCTCCGCATCTTCTGCGCCGGCACCCAAAATTGCCTCTTCCTCACTGAGTTCCAACGCTTTCTCGAGAACCTGAATTCGCCGATCGACCTGATCCCAGGCGTTGTACATGAACGTCGCCAAGAACTCGACCAATCGCTGCTCGATCTGCATCAGCTCTGCAGGGGGAAGCTTCGACCTGTCCAAATTGCCATTTTCGTCGAAGAATCCCCGCACAACCTCTCTATCTATAGGGAACCCGAAAAAGTACCTGAAGTAGTAGTTTCCAAGTTCAACGAGGCGCTCTCTAGCAAAGTCCATCAATTCAGGATGCTCGGCCAATATACGCCTGCAGAGGTACGTCCCGTAAGTGATGTGGCGTCCCTCGTCTCTGCGCACCCACATCAGACCCTGCTGCAGTCCGGGAAAACCGCCTGTGTCCTCAAAGAACTGAGACCAAAGCTTGTATCCAGAGATAGCTAAGCACCCCTCGACAAACTGATTGTAAGTAAGGCCGCAGTCTAGAAAAGCCTGGGGTGAGCGGTCGAATAACACTCGCCTCATAACCTTTGGAAGCTGGCTGTTGAACATCCCCTCGGTTGGGTCGAATTGCACACCCGCCTGTTTGCGCCTCTCATCAGCCAAATCATAAATACGTTGGGGATCTTCACCGATGGCATCGAACCACAAACGGAAGAACTCGACGTGCTTGGCTTCTTCCAAAGCGAACGTCGTCAGATAAATGGCTTCCTCGGTTCGTCCCTCGTCTGCCACTCCAATAATGAGCGGGACAATATCCAAGGTGACTGATTCCTCGCCAACCATGAAACCTCTCGCCAAAACGGCAGCTGCGAGCCTCTCCTCCTCCGAAAGTCTCTGCCAGTCCTTGGCATCCTGACTGAAATCAATCTGAGCCGGGTCCCAGAAAAACTTCTTGGCCTTCTCGTACAACTTCCAGGGCACTGTGTCGTAGCGCAAGCCAGTGGACGACCGCCACTCGCCCTCGTGGCGCTTGATCTCTAGGATGTCTCTCTGGGTAAGCGTTTGGCTCATCGAGCTCCCTCCCCATGGTTCATATTTGGCAGATGACATGCGGCCAGCCGCCTTGCGCTAAAAGTCAGATCCTAACCGAAGGCCGAGTTCTCGGATCTTCCCGTCTGCTCGGTTGCGCAACTTATACAGTCAAACACTGAGACAAATTGCGTTGGTTTGTCTCACACCATCACGAATTTTATAGCGCTGTACTCAACGTGGCAATACTACGCCGGTATACTGTGCTAAATCTCACATTGCTGCCTGGAGGACTGCCGCCTACATTCAGCTTGTTAGCTCTTGCATAATTCCGAGCAGTTTACTAAGATTTGGCAGTGCTGTTTCGTAACCCCAACTAACGCTACGCCTTCCTTATCTCACACGAATGAGTTCAACAATGCACACTAACTTGAAATCCCAAAAACCCTATAACGAGCTGAATTCGGAGGCACGAGGCAGATGATCACAACCAGCCTAAGCTCCGATGTTGCAAAAGAGATAGATCGGTTCGAGGAGTCGATCAAGAAGTACCTAGCTGGACACCTCGACGAGGAGGTCTTCCGCCCTATCCGCTTGACCAATGGGATTTACGGAATCAGGCAAGGCAACAATCTTCAGATGGTGCGGGTCAAGATACCTCAGGGCAGGCTAAATCCCACTCAGCTCGAGACATTGGGACACATCGCAGAAGAATACTCCAGAGGCTTCGGTCACGTAACAACAAGACAGAACATTCAGTTCCACTTCGTGAGGCTAGAACGGTGCCCAGACGTCATGCGTCTCGTCAACTCCGTCGGGCTGACCACTCGAGAGGCTTGTGGCGATACCGTGCGAAACATAACAGGATGCCCACTTGCGGGAACTTGCCCGCTTGAGAACGCTGATATATCAGCGTGGGCACGTGCCGCAACCGACTACTTTTTGCGCCACCCTATATCGCAGAGACTGCCCCGCAAGTTCAAAATCTCTTTTTCCGGCTGCGAAAAGGACTGCTCTGCTGGAACTATCAACGACATCGGGGTCATAGCCGTAAAAGACGCTGATGGAAACCTCGCTTTTAGGCTTCTGGTCGGTGGTGGTCTCGGCACAACTCCGTACCCAGCCAAGCTGCTAGAGGAGTACACACCCCCTGAGGATTTGATCCTGACAATGGAAGCGATCCTTAGGATCTTCGATCGCAGAGGAAATAGAGAAAACAAGCTTCGAGCTCGGATGAAGTGGCTCGTCGAACAGATGGGCATAGAGGAATTTCGCAACGCTGTCTTTGACGAGAGAGAAAAGCTTCGCTCGGTAGTGGGAGAGCGCACTCCCTCGGGTATTCCCGACTCGGTGCTGACCGCAAGTCCGGAAACGTTCGGGCAATTGGGTCCCCTGGGAGACTCCCGCGTCTCCGAAAACGGGAGTCGCATCGAAAGATTCGTCAAGCCCACTTTCGAGAACTGGCGGGCATCTAACGTAGTTTCTCAGCGTCAAGATGGAAAGTTCGCCGCATTTGTTTCTCTTCCTATAGGAGACATAACCGCTGAACAGTTCAGAGAATTGGCAGACCTATGCCGGCAGTACGGAGAAGGCGAGGTCCGGGCGACAATCCGTCAGAACTTGGTATTTCGCTACCTTGAAGAGGCCGACCTCAAGCCGTTTTACGAAGAGCTTGAGCGTATAGGGCTTTCCAACATAGAGGGAGAGAGAGCCTCGGACGTGGTGGCTTGCCCTGGAGCCGACACCTGTAATCTCGCCATCACACAGAGTCGGGGGCTTGCCAAAGCAATTCGCCGTGAGCTTCAAGAGTCCGGACTCGCGGACCTCCCCGGCGTCAAGATAAACATCTCCGGCTGCTCGAACTCCTGCGGCCAACATCACATAGCCGACATAGGTCTTATGGGATTCGAAAAGCGTCTGGGAGGCAACTCCGCCCCCGGTGCTCAACTAATGCTCGGAGGAGGGGTGATCGAGGCGGGAGAGGTACGCTTCGGGAAGAGAAGCCTTAAACTGGCGGCAAAACGGGCACCCAAAGTAGTAAGCGCTATCCTGGCTTCCTACGCAGAACAACGGCTCCCTGGGCAGACATTCAAGGAGTGGATGGCCGCCAAGGGCGTGGAAACTATCGAGCGAGAAGTAGAAGAGCTTGGCAAACTCCGCCCCTTCGAAGAAGCTCCCGACGAGTATGTGGACTGGGATGAAGACGTCCAGTTTCAAGTGAAGTTAGGTCGAGGCGAGTGCGCCACCTGAGGAGTGACGCCGCTTAGAACGGCCCTGAGCGACAGTGCAGCCGTCGATCCTTTAGGCAATATGAAGGAGCTACCCTCCAACATGGCCAATCGGAATAGGAGAATCTGGACGCGGTCTTATCTTCGAGGTTGTAGAGACTGTGTTGTTGATCGGAAATTTGAGCGGGGGATGATTCGCGGACCGAATCCCTAGAAGAGTCCTGCAATTGCGGTGCGCATGGTAGGTGTTGTCATAACCTTGAACACCGTTATTTTAGGAGCGGTTGTCTTTCTCCCCTCGATCTATCAGGTCGTCTCCTTGTAGTGGCTGGCAATCCTTGCGATCACAGTGGTTGTAGGAGCGCTCAACGCCGTGGTGTCAGCATTTGTCTGCCACGCTTTCGGGCGCTCATGCTGTTGGTTATGAGCAAAGGACAACAGAGACTCACGAGAGTCACCGCCAACGCGTCCAATGATCTCTGCGACTTTCTGCACCGGGAAAGGAGCAGCTCGAGCACCTGGGGTATGCCAGAGGACAGACACTGAATAGGAGGCTCTGATGGGGGACAAAATTCCTAACAAAGTCGAGGAACTTACCTTAGAGGCCGCTCAGCAAAAGCTCGACGCTGGAGCGCTACTGCTCGATGTCAGGAACAAGGACGAGTGGGATGCAGGACACGCTCCCCAAGCCCGGTATCTGCCTCTGCCTCGCCTGAGAGAGGATCCCGCCGCAGCGCTGGCGGAAATCCGATTTTGGCTAGAGAACCGCTCCCCAGATGCGACTAGCTCCGAAGTTGTAGTAGTTTGTCGATCCGGTCAGCGCTCTCTCAAAGCAGCCGAGATCTTGATCTCTCACGGCATCCCAGCATCTAACCTCGCGGGGGGAATGAAAGCCTGGGCCGAGGCGGGACTTGAGATGGTAGCAGAAGGCAGTGACGAGCCCAAGGTGATCTAGCGGCACCTCTCGCATGCCTGTCAGTCCTACTTAGGTATTTACTTGGGTAGCTCGAAGATGACTCCACGCTGCCGAAAGATTTCGAAGAGGAGACAGATAGGGTGCGGTTCTCATCCAATCCTGCGAGCGAATAGGGTACCTTGACCGCAAAAAACTTTCGGATTGCGAAATCACCACTGTGCGCGTGTCTAAACAGCTGATTCTAATGCCAACGTTTTGTGCACTGTCAATCTTACTAAAAGCTTTTTTCGCAAACTCGTGATGGCTATTTATATCCCTCTGTCGATAATACGAAGCGTAGTTTGTCGAAATAACCTATGCACGTTAGAGCGTCCAAGCCACTGAGACTAAGATCGGAACCCAACTGCCTAGCAAGCGGTGACCCGAAGCCGAACGCCTAGAAAGCTTGTCCCGGCAAGAGCGATACGTCGCGCTGTCCTTTGACGGTCTCGACCAGCCATCGAATGACATAGCCTAAGCGTAAACGTTGCCCTCGTAGCTCAGGGGATAGAGCACCGGTCTCCTAAACCGGGTGTCGGAGGTTCGAGTCCTCCCGGGGGCGCTGAAGACTCGGCATACGCCGAGGTACGCCATTACGGATCTAAGTTCGTTCGACCATTATCCAGATCCGCTGCAAATGGGCATCGGTCCGTACCCAATCCCCGTTCACGGACACGCGAATGAGCGAGGTAATTCTCGCGGACATTCCAAAAACATTTACGCCCGTAGGAGTGTGGGCTTCGGCCGCAACTAGGAACTGAGGTGATCTAGCAACGTCGAAGGCCAACTCGACGTCTCCGTTTGAAGAATTTAGCGGAACGGTAATCATGCGTGTAGAAATGAGATAGCTAGCGGGAGAGAACCAGGAAACGGTCAAAAGCAAAGAGGCCCAGCAAGCCAATGTCTTAGACACTCAAGCGAGTGCTCCGATGTTGGAGATCGCCGATGAAGCAATTACCCAGCTCGGTCATGTCGATGTCGTTGCCCTCAACGCCGGGGTACTCGAGCCCTTTGACATCTACAACTTTGATGCAGGCGTATTCCACCGGCACCTCGATGTACATGTCATGAGCGCGGTTAACTGCGTAGAGGCCGTACTTCCCCAAATGCTCGACCGCAAATCCGGCACTTTGTTGCTCGTCGCTAGCTTGGCTGGTCTCACACCGCTGCCTCAATCTGCACCTTACTGCGCTGCCAAAAGCACTCTGGTGAGCCTCGCCCTTCCCTACGGAGAATGATCCTCTCCCAGGTCGTGGCCCGATTCGTCGCTTCTCCACCTGGAGGCAGAAAGGAAGAAAGGTGAGCCCCTCTAATAACTTCTACAAAAGGGTGTTCAAGAAGGGCAATTGAGCCAGATCGAAAATCAAAGTATGCAGTCGTTATCTGAATTGCTATAGGTCCAAAACCAAAAGGTGTTCGCCGCCCAGGAGGCCATCCTTAGAAATTAGCGATGACGCCAGAGGATTACGGGTCGAGGGGGAGGCAGAGAAGATGAAGCTCGAAGCAGCAGGCGAGTACCGTTACGAGGTAGCCCCTGAGGGTAAAATGCGGGTTCCTGCCGTGATTTTCGCATCTCCCGAACTGATCCCTGACATCGTAAATGACAAATCCATAGAGCAAGCTGCGAATGTAGCAACCCTACCAGGGATCGTACGGGCGTCTTTTGCTATGCCAGACATCCACTGGGGATACGGATTCCCCATAGGCGGAGTAGCTGCCACAGACGTAGAGGCCGGGGGCGTAATCTCTCCCGGAGGTGTCGGCTTTGACATCTCTTGCGGTGTCCGACTGCTGATCTCAGATTACGCGGCCCAAGAAATCTCCGACCAAATGGAGTCTTTGATGGATGAGCTCGCCCGCCGTATACCCAAAGGATTGGGGAAAGGAGGGGTCTGGAGCCTATCGGGAAGGCGGGACCTCATGCGTATTCTTTTGCGGGGATCTGCCCACGCGGTTGAGCAGGGATACGGTGTCCCTCAAGACGTTGAGAACTGTGAGGATCGGGGTTTTCTCGACACCGCTGATCCCGATGCTCTCAGCGAGCGGGCCTACGAGCGTGGATTCCTTCAAGTCGGATCGCTCGGATCGGGAAATCACTTCCTGGAGGTCCAGCGAGTCGATCGGATTTATGACCGTGATTTGGCAGACGCCTTCGGACTGGCCGACGACCAAGTGTGCGTAATGATCCACTGTGGATCTAGAGGACTCGGCCACCAAGTTTGCTCCGACTCGGTAAAAGAGATGCTCAGCGCAATGGCACGCTACGGCATTGAGGTTCCCGACAAACAGCTCGCCTGCGCACCAGTCAAGTCGCCTGAGGGACAGAAGTATCTCGCCGCGATGGCTGCTGCTGCCAACTACGGTAGGGCCAATCGCCAAGCCCTCACTCACGCCACCCGGCAGGCCTTCCAGGCAGCTCTCGGAGATGGTGGCCTGCGGCTTCTGTATGACGTCTCGCACAATCTCGCAAAGATAGAGATACATCTCGTCGACGACCGGGAACTCACACTTTGCGTTCATCGAAAAGGAGCCACGCGATCCCTTCCTCCAAATGATCCAGAGCTTCCCCATGTCTATAAGCGGACGGGACAGCCGGTTCTCGTTCCTGGATCCATGGGGACCGGGTCCTTTGTTTGCGCCGGCCTCCCAGATAACCCCGCATTTAATTCGACATGCCACGGTGCCGGAAGGAGGATGAGCAGGCATCAGGCGACGAAGAAAATCAGAGGGGAGGCGCTAAAAACACAGCTCGAGTCACAAGGTATTCGGGTACGAAGCGAGTCGATGAAAGGTCTCGCTGAAGAGGCCCCGTTTGCATATAAAAATGTTGACGAGGTCGTCGAGGTGTGTGAACGTGCCGGATTGGCAAAGCGGGTGGCACGGTTGGTCCCGATAGGAGTCGTCAAAGGATAGTCGCACTAGCGGGTTTCGAGGACTAGACCGCTGGTCTAATAAATACGGTTGCCTTAGACGTCGATAGTTATCCGGGCTCTCCAGAGACCGTCTGCTTTCTCGAATACGAGGTCCTCGTAGCTTACAGCCTTCGGAACAGCACCCGTCTCCTCTACGGCGTCCAATGGCAAGACATAGAATTTGCCTTCAACTCGGCCCGCTTCGATCCTTTCCACCTCGGTACGGATCGGCACCAATCCTTCGGTTTCGACGACGAACAATACCTCTTCTAGGAGCGCTACTAACGTATCTTCGAGTGTTGCTCTATCGCCCAACTCTATAGCGAAAGGCTGGGCCTCGAGCTCTGGTAATTCAGATCGCGACTGAACGAAACCAGCTACCAGGCCAGTAGCCAATTCAGAGGCACAATCTCTTTCCGTACTGCCCCACGCTTCTAAAATCTCGTCGGCCGTGTGCGGCAAATATCTGTATCCCGCCGTCGGCTCCTTCTCGCTCCTTCTCTGAGTCCTCAAGCACTTATCAGTGACCTACACAGGTCCCCCTGTTGAGATTAGCCATAGTTCTGTCTGGGCAAATCGTCTTGTGCCAACGAGTCCCGTCAAGCTTGGCCCCCTCCCAAGTCACCCCCGTAAGGACACCTCCGATGAAGTTACTACCTGTTAGGTCCGTGTTCGTCAAATTGGAGTTTTCGAGGCGCACGAAATTGAAGTGTGTATAGGTCACAACGGCGTTCTCAAGGGTGATCGCGCGCATGTTGGTAGCCGAGAAGTTGGCATCGTTGATGGTCGTGTTTGCCAAATTGGCACCGCGAAGTACGGTGCCGTCGTGCTTTGTCCGGCTGAGGTTGGAGCCCGAGAAGTCGACGTTCGCGAAGTTTCCCCCAGTCAAGTCGGCCCCGACCAAGTTAGCGTTACGAAGAACTGCCCCCTGCCATCGGGCAAACGTCAAGTTCGCATAGCTCAGATCGACACCGGTGAGATCGGCTCCGCTCAGGTTAGTCCCGGACATCGAAACCCCAGACATGTGAGCTGCCTTCATGTTCGAGTCGACAAAGCGCGTAGCGGTGAGGCTGGCCGCGCTCAGGCGAGCACCTTGCAACGCAGCTCCCGCGAGGTTTGCTGCATCTAGCTTGGTGCCATGAAGTCTGGCGTTGGTGAACACAGCATCTTGTGCGTCGACAAATCTAAGGTCTGCGAGGTCCAAAATCGCATCGACAAACGATGCGCTACGAAGGTTCGAGTTCGTGAACTTCGCTCGTGTGAGATCCGCTCCCGTGAAGTCTGCGCACTGGAGATCTTCGTTGGAAAAGTCGGCACCTGTCATGACTCTACCGGCCCAGCTTTTTGTTACACCCTCGGGGCAGAACTGAAAGTTCGCGGGTGGAAGAGCGCCGGGAGGCACGTTGTTCGTGACCGTGAGCCGCCCATCCTCGTACGGCGCGGCAGGTGCCCTAAGAACGCCTATCGTTGGAGAGGGCGAGGGCTGAGCATCGGGCTGAACCCTCGTTTGGGCAATACTCAAAACCGAGAGTAGCAGTGTTCCGACCGCCGTAGCCACAGCCGAACCCCAAATCAACAACCGCCGTTTCTCTAAAAGCCTCATCGCATTGAACCTCTCCGAACCATCGTACGCCCGGACAATCTTCGGTATCGTCGCAGACGCCAAATCACTTGATCAACAAAACAAGCACTCGCAGTCTACCCGATCCGCTTGCTTTGCTGCTTAGCGTACCATCGCAATCTTCTTCTTGGTGAATGTGCCTCTCCCACGAAAAACAGTCTGTCGCTTTTGAATTGCATACGGTTGAGACTCTAGCACTACGGAGCGGTACTCGAGATTCCGTCAAGAGACAGGGAATAGAAAACTTCTTTCGAATACCGCAAAGGCCCCTTTCGAGCTCTCGAATGTGGCCCTACGAGCCAAGGCTATGACAGCCCACATTTTGTCGGATCTGTTGAACAAAAAGCTCCCTTAGCGACAAGCTCCTCGGAGCTGAGAGAGTAGATAGAGGTGTCGGCCGTGCCCAAGTCGGCCACTATGACTCCTGCCTCTTGGCCGGGTGACCAGAGAAACTCCGCCCTAGAAGATACGTCCACCTGGGATGTCCAGGTAGCTGGGATAGCTGCGCGGTAGCCGAGTTGGCTGTCGTGAACTCGAAAACCAGGTGGCGCGTTTCCCTCCAATCCCCTGCTTAGTCGCGCGGATCTTGTGGACAACACCGCGGCAGCGACGAGAGCGAGCACTACTACTAAACCAATTGCAACACCTATCAAAACAGCTCAGGTTGAAAGCCCACGACCTCGAACCCGGGAAGTTGCGTAGTCGTACTGCAAAAATTGTTCAATGCCGGCCTGCGGCCCACGAAGCGACTCCGCCGAAGCGGGGATCACAGATCTCCCCTCTGAAGCAGCGCCTGTGGCTGGGGAAAGGGCGGACGAATCGGCGCGTGACGTTGTTAGCGCTGAAGGAGCAGATGATTCAGTCTCAGCCACCTGCGAGGCCCCGAAGTTCGGACGTGGCCCAAAAGAAGTGGAATTGTTCCCGAGGGCAGGAGCAGTCCCGAGAGCATACAAGCTTTCCTGCGATCTTGTGTGAGCTGGTGGGACTTGCTCACCTTCGAGCCATGCCCGAAGCTGTGACGCGGAAGGGCGAAGCTCGGGTTCTTTGGCAGTAGCCCGCTCGATTATCGTGCTAAATTCGGGAGAAATTGAAACTGAGGAAAAGTCGAGCGGCTCGGAGATTCTTTGACGGGTAGTACTCCATAACCAGATATAGATCGCTCCCTTCCTCGAGAACGTCGCAGAGAATGACGATCGCAGGGTGCAAGAGGCTCCCCATTTAATGAGCTTCACGCATAAAACGACGAACTGCTTCGTCCGATCCTACGCCTACTTCCGAGAGTTCCAATCGCTTTAGCGCTACGCTGCGCCCCAGCTTCCGGTCGCGTGCCAGGTAGACAGTCCCCATACCCGCCGTCCTATCACGCTTTCGATCTCGTAGCGGTTAGACACAATTTCTGTCATTGGGACCAGTTTGGAAAGCTCGGAAAAAAGCGGATGCGCGTTGCAATTATCGTCCAATGACATTACTGGGCGAGGAAAAAGAGCTTTTCTCTTCGCTAAGAGCGGGTATTCCCGAATCAGATGATAGGCTCACTTGCCCCGAAATACCTTGGTGGGGGCAGCGGATAGGACTATGAGATTGTCGGGCGGAAGCCGGTCTTTGGCCCACTGAACGACCTCTTCTTCTTGAGTGAACAAGACTACTTGAGAGATATTCGGGAACAATGAGTCGTCACTCGCCGCTGAATTCAATATCTCGAGCAGCTCGGAGAGCCTGGCTGAATCCGTGTGCACGGTGGACTCGTCGAAAAACATCGGTATCGAGTCTTTCGTAGCCACCTCATTAGCGACAATGAGGCGGAATAGAAGATATATTTGCTCAGCAGTTCCATAAGAGAGAAGCTCGGCCTCAATTGGCGGACCACTCGACCCATCGGATGTCGGTCGGCGCAGTCTAACCACGGGTGTCTCGTCGTCGAAAAAGACCTCCATATATCTACCGAGGGTGACCTTGGATATTGCTTCGCTGGCGACTTTTTGCAATCTCGGAGCCAACTTGTTGTGAACTCGGTGTCCGGCTTCTCCTAGCAGTTTTGCCGCCATTTCCAGCACAAATGCTTGCTGTTTCAACGTCTTAAGCTCCGCCTCCGCAGCCTCTAGAAGCTCTTCAGCCTCTGCTACGGAGACGAAATCGCTCGCCTCGCTGCCAAACTGAATCTCGAAAGCTTTTTTTTCGGCAGCCAGCTTCCGGGAAACCTCCTCGAGTTCTTCAGCACAAGCGGACATCTCGGACTGGAGCTCTGCCAGCGCTTTGTCCGACGACACGACGAGCTTGGCTCTGGACTCGACGCTCTCTTGAGAGGCACTGGCTGCATCAATAGCTTTGGTCGCGTCATCTGAAGCGGTTCGCACTTCAGCATCGAATTCTTCTAGGGACTTTCCACCTGTTAGTTCCGCGAGCCTACGCTGAGCATCACTACTGGCAGCGAAATCGGATTGCAAAGTTTCCTCTGCTTTGCGAAGCGCTGAGATCAGCTCCTTTGGACTGAAATCCTCAGCCCCTGGCGAAACGCTGCGCTCTCCATACTTTCGCAGCGCTTCTTGCGCAGCGCGCAACGCGTCTTCATATCGCTTCCTTGCCACTAAAGCCGCTTCCAGTTCAACTTTCGTCTGGTACTTCTTGCGAGCTTCGGCGATCTCGCTTAGATAACGACAAACAATCTTGTAGGCTCGATCCAAAGCCGCAAAGGTGCTGCTGTCAGGCAATTCACCACTCGCGTCGAACTCTTCACCAAAAATGTCGGGCTCTTTCAACCCAGCTTTTCGGCACAGCCATACAAGCCGCTGAGCTAGGCTGGAAGCAGCATTTACTAGCCGCTGCCTTGTCGAAACGAGCTGTGCTTCGATGGCTTGGCGACTCTGTACAGCGAATTCATACTGCTGCCAACGCTTGTACAGCTCTTCTAATCCTTCTTTAGTTGCAGGCAGTCCCAGCGATCGAGCTTCTTCCAAGGCTTCAGCTGCTTCCCGCCTAGATCGCTCAAAAGCTTCTTGTTGAACCCCGTAGATCGTCCTGAGCTTATGAAGTTCATTTGAGTTCTTGGCAGACGAGGTCAGAGCTAGGAAGGCCACTGCCAGAACAGCCAAACCTAAAAGCCCTGTAGCAGCCCCAAGTAGCGGAGATTTCATCAGAAATACGATGGAGCCAATGAGCAATCCAACGCCGGCGACAACGCCAACTATGGATAAAGCGCGGGTGGTCAACGCCGTCGCTATCTGTTTCTCCTTTTCATCGATGGCACGCAAGATGCTCTCTTCTAAAGGAAATGGCTCTGCCGAGGCTTTCAACCGTAGCCGTGATAGCTGATCGGGAGTAGCCCGTCCGAGATCGGGTGGCTCGATCTTGTCGACGCCGGCAGCCTGCATGCTTGCTAATGCATCCCTGGTGTGGCGGTACACGCTCTCCAAATCCTTCAGAGATGCGAGCGCTTCGACAGGATCGACTCCAATGTCAGGCGGTGGAGTCACTTCAGCTAGTTCGTCCAAGCGCGAACGAATCTCCTCTTCGCTCATTCCGGTGTGTTCTGCGATATCATCAAGGGCGCGCACCAACTCCCCTCGGGCCTCAGCGAGCTTTCGGGAGGCCTCCACGGCTGTTCCCCAATCAGCTGTTTCAATACCAGGTATCTCCTGTACGAGGCGATGGGCCGCCTGCAATCTTTCGGACAGCGATATCGCTTCGGCACGCTTCAAAACCGCTTCGCAATAGGCTCTTCGAGAGCGCAGATCAGCCTCTTTTTCTTCGAGGCTTTTGATTTTCCGGTCCAGCAAAACTAGTTTTTCGTGCTGAGATTTCGCGCGCTCGTAAGCTTCTTGGGCCTCCTTGAGTTTCTTCCGCGCCACGTTCAGAGGCTTAGAACCATCTCGATCCTCCCTGCCAAGCTGATCGCGGGCCTCGGCTAGCCGGCGAAGAGCATCGGCAATGCTCTCAGAGCTACCCGAGACCGCAGCAGCCCTCGAAATGAATGTCCGGATGGCCTCGGCAGCGCTCCCTTTAGTCGACACGGAATCTCTGCGTGTGATTTCTAAAACTCTTCCCTGAGGAACTATGGCTACGTGTCGGAAGAACACCCGATCGACCCCACAAGCAATCGTCAAATCGGGCATACCGCGCTTGCGGCCTTTGATGAACTGTGCTGTCACATCTTTTCCGTTTGAAAGATCCGTCACGTAACCGGATTTTTTGTGGAGCCTTTGGACAGCCTCGATTCGACGGCCGTCGTCGAGGACGACTACACACGAGACCTTCCACTCCCCTCCATCCCAGGGTTCGTAGCGGTCTTCGAAGTTCCGCTCCGCGCTGGATCGCCGACCAGCTGCAATGCCACACAGCGCGCAATACAGAGCATGCAGCCAGGTACTTTTTCCTGATTCGTTGGGTCCATAAACTACGACTAGCCCAGGCGGAAACGTGAGGCGCTGTTCCCGAAGCGCCCCAAAGGCGTGGACCTGTACCTCCTCGATCCTCATTGCTTCCTATCGTGCACTCTTACTCTGTGAAGGTTGTTGTGTATCCCTACTGGTCTCCGCCACGCAAAAACCGTCATTGCAAAAGGTCATCGCGGCCCTCCAATGCCGCAATACCGACAGATATGACTTTCTGCTTAATAGACTCTTCCAGCTCGGACGAGCGCAGAACGGCTCGCACGAACTCGCCCCTAACTGATACCTCTTCCAAATAGTCAGCGTAATCGGCGCACCGGGTAAGCTGCTCTGTATCAACCACGACTGCAGCAGCCGAGTCAAGCTGGGACGCTATCAAGACATCGAGAGAGTCGAAATCGAAATCTCCTCTGACGCGCCCTACCAGCGAGATCTTGATGTACGAACCATCTACCCTTCCGCCAGTGGTATCGTCCACGCAGCGAATCACTGCGTCGAGTAACTGACTCTTGTCAGAATCCTCTTGGATTTGCACATCGACACTGAGAACTCGTGAAACCGATACATCATGCGGTGCTTGGACCTCCACCTCTCCAGATTGATGGATCTCGGCAAGAACAACCCCTCTTGGGTTGATATCACGATCCTCTCCGAATGTAAGAGGGTCTGGATTGCCTGGGTAGGTGCATAACGGACTTTGAGAAGCCCGGTGATAGTGGCCTGCGAACAAGTGAGCAAGTCCAGCCCTCTCGATGTCAGCTTCCCTAAACGGAGCGTGAGCGAACTTATTCGAATCGTCAGCTCGCTCGTTGCTCAATCGAGACATTTCGGAGCCGTGGAAAAGTCCTATATGAACGCCGCTTGAGGGCACTTTCAATCCTTCAAGGAAATTTTTGTCAGTACGAGACGCTACATGGGCAGCACCCCACACCCAAAGGCCATCCTCTAGCTGGAAGGGCATAGGCTGAGAGGCGTCAAAGATATGGACGTTTTTTCCCCAAGGAGTAAGCGCATAAAGGCTTTCAGGCCCCCACCAATCGTGATTACCGGGCGCGATCACAACTGGCCGGGGGGAAAAGCTCTCAAAAACGCGGGCGAGAAAACGCCCTGTGTCAGCAGAAAATCGCTCCTGCTCGTAGAGGTCTCCTGCCACCAACAAAGCATCGGCGCCTTTCTCGTTGGCCAATGCGACAGCACGCTCGAGAGTCTTTCTGAGGTTCTCTCTCCGCAAGGCAGCAGCTCGCCCAAGTTTCGCGAATCTGGTGTCTAAGTGTATGTCAGCGATTACAGCGACACGCATGGCTCAAGATGTCTCATATCATTTAGGAATGTCTCGTAGGAATGTCTCGCCCGGGAATGGCTAGCCACAAGATCTGCCCCACCTGCGACGCTCTCAACCGCTCTGAAGCGAAGGCGTGTTATGCCTGTGGAGACCCTCTCGAAAGTGAGAAACATGGCGAGGCCATCGCCTCGACACTAACCAATTTATCGTCGCCGCCCTCCGTGAAGATCTGGGAGCGATCTCTTTACTTAGAATCGGCAGGGCTGAGAACGCCCTCAAGGGCAACGGCGTAGCGGCAGAAGAGATAATTGGAGGTTTGGCTACGCTGCAGACCTTACTTCTCTTCGCCAACATGCTCACGAAGCCTCTTGCACTCGATTGAGCTCGCAACGGAGATGGCGCGTCATTTTCATCCCCAGAGACGGTCCCTTCCAGGATCTCAGCAATTCCAGTAGGGTGAGCGAACACGATCTCGATCCGACCCGGTTGCCCAAAAGAAACTCAAGAGGTTTTACGTCAGCATGAATAACTGGCATCCCTCCGCCTTTCCAATCACTGTCCTAGAGGTATGTCCGTTCACTGCATCTCGTTTGTGTCACTACTTCCTCTGTGCCAAAACCGTTTCTTGTACGTATCAGATGCGAGCAAGAGAAGTGAATAACACGTCAACCGGTGACCGAGTCGGTATCGGCTCATCGATCTCTCTGATCGCACGTCGCTCCAGGAGGATCTTAGATCACACTTAGGACAGTGGGACGGCAACTACGGCTCACAGACTGGCGAGATCTCGCTTCAGCCACCTAATGGGGCCAGACGCAGCTAGATCGGGCTATTCTTGAATAGTTGGCTAGAGCAGGTTAAGTGGGGAAATGGCCGCTGAAAAGACTCCTATACAAGCCTACCTCGGCGAAGACTTTGAGCAAATACCTGACACCAGTGACGCCAGAGTGCTGGTGGGGAACGGATATGTAGTCAAGCTCGCGTCTCCGGCCCTCACCGAGCGAGAGAGGCGCGTACTCGAACTGGCAATACAAGGATTTCCTGTGCGCGTGCCGCGGCTGGTCGAGGGAGGGATCTCCTGGGTAATTATGAAAGAGATCCCTCACGCTGTCGAGGAGTGGTCGGATGCCGACTTAGAGCAAGCCCTAACCGAGCTTGCAGCGCTTCACGAAGCTTTTCTCGGTTCCGAAATTCTCGAACAGCCCTGGCTTAGGGATCCACTAGACCGCGACCTCGAGATGCTTCTGGCAGAGGCTCGCACGCCCAGCTCGATTCTCGACAGTGAGTTGCAAGAGCTGGTACGAGACCCATCCGAGATAGTCGAGTTTTTGCGGGCACAGCCAAAAACGCTTCTACATGGAGATCCATTTCCCAGAAACGTTCTAAGAGCACGAAGCAACGTAGACATAGACAGTGTTGCCACATCGGGAAGCAATTCGCATTTAGTATGGATCGACTGGTGCCACGCCTCAGTAGGTCCACCTGCTGGCGACCTCGCGAGCTGGCTTGACCAAACCCCCTGGGCAGTGGACAGGCCCATCGACCGCCTCACTCACATAAATACCTACTTGTCCGCTTGGAAAAACCCACCCGATAGAGATGCTTTTTTGAAGTCACTAGATGCCTCCAGGGTCCTGTGGTTTTTCGCCTACGACCTACCGCGACTACGGGACTTGGCTGACTCCAAGCCCGAGATAGTTGCAAAAATCAATGAGGAGGCCCTCAGAGCCTACGAGGCATTCAGACGGGGTTGAGCGAACTGGAAAAGGTGGAGCTTTCCCCAAAGTTCCTTTCCCATCTGCAACAGAAGCTGGTCGGTCGCGTGTACGACACCGTTGGGACGCGAGCACTGTACGCGAGCGACGCATCTAACTACCGCCACCTTCCCCTAGCAGTTGCAATCCCTGCGTGCGTCGAGGATTTGGTCTCGATAGTTCGGGAGTGCTCGAAGGAAGGAGTGCCTGTGACCGCTCGGGGTGCTGGCACCTCGCTGGCAGGCCAAGCATGCAACGAAACTTTAGTTGTCGACTGCTCGAAGTATTTGGACAGAGTACTCGACGTAGATCCTGACCTGATGGCTGCGACGGTCGAGCCAGGAGTTGCGCTCCAGCTTCTCGACGACTATGCCTCTCAATTTGGTTTGCGCTTCGGACCGGATCCTTCGACAAAAGACGTTGCAACCCTGGGCGGCATGTACTCGAACAATTCTTGCGGGGTACGGTCTGTACGATACGGTCCTACTGCCTTGAATGTGCGAGCGGTGCAGGGGATAACTGCTGAAGGCTTTGAATTCTCCTTGGGTCCCGCTGCGACGAGTTCAGGTCACAACCCCAGCTCTTGCAATCCCGGCCCCGAAGATTTGATCGCATCTAACCCTTACCTAGCCCAAAGCGCTACACTCGCTGCCGAGCTCGCAACGGAGATCTCTGCCAAGTTTCCCGCCATTCCGCGCCGTATCTCTGGCTACAACCTAGATGCATTTTTGCCCGAGGCTCTAGATCCGGTAAGAGGGGTTTGTGGAAGCGAGGGAACTCTCGCTGTCATCACTCAGCTTCAGGTGCGACTAGTCCCCGATCACAAGCACAAATTTCTGGTGGTCCTTCCTTTCTCGAGTATTGAACAGGCTGCTGCTGCCGTTCCAGATCTTCTAAAATTCGACCCTTCGGGACTCGAAGCGATAGATCACGAACTGGTCGAGCGGTGCAAGATTGCGGGCCGGCACATAGAAGTGATTGCGAGACTCCCCGAGGGCGCCGCGTGGCTTTTACTGGAGATAGACGGCCAATCCGAAGATGAGGCACACGAGCGGCTCTCATCTCTGCTGCGACAGATCGAATCCAGACCGGGATCCCAAAGCAAATGCACGCCGGACTTTGTGGTTCTAGAAGGACTCGACGCCGACGCCGTTTGGAGTATCCGCAAGTCTGCTCTGGCTATGGCAACCCTCAATCCCAAAGGGATACGCGAATCTGTGGGATGGGAGGACGCGGCCGTGCCTCCCCAGAAACTCGCTATCTATCTCGAGGCCTTCCGGCAGCTCCAAAGCGAGTACGGACTGTCGGGTGCTATCTTTGGTCACTTCGGAGACGGGTGTGTCCACACGCACTTGTCCTTCGAATTCGAGACTGCCAGCGGACGGGACCGTTTCCACAGATTCATCCATGACGCAGCTCGATTAGTCGTCGAGCATAATGGATCGCTGTCGGGAGAACACGGGGACGGTCAAGCCCGGGCCGCACTCTTAGAAACGATGTTCGGAGCCCGCATTGTCGATGGGTTCCGAAGGCTCAAGACTATCTGGGATCCAGACGGTCTTCTTAATCCTGGGCGCATCGTCCAAGCTCCTTCACCTACCTCAAACCTTCGAAGTGCATTGCCCAAGGTTATAAGCGCACGCAGGAAGGGAATGGCCTTCGCCTCCAATCGAGCCACATTTGCCACGGAGTTCGACCGCTGTGTGGGAGCCGGGCTGTGTGTGCGGAAGCAGGCATGGGGGGGCAACGGGACCATGTGCCCTACGTACATGGCCACTTTAGAAGAGCGCCATTCCACGAGAGGGAGAGCCAGGTTGCTATTTGAGATGGCTATTGGCGCCACCCTAAAGAAAGGATGGGGCGACCAAGAAGTGGCCGAGGCTCTGGAAGCGTGCATAGGGTGCAAGGCATGCAAAGCCGAGTGCCCTGCTGCCGTGGACATCGCAACTTATCGATCGGAGTTCTTCTATCAGAAGTACGGAGCGCTCGGACTGGGCAGAAAGTCCCTCGCTGATCTTGTGTTGGGAACAAGTCCATTGTGGCTTCAGGCTACTAGCATGCCTCTAGTCAGAAGGGGGATAGACTTAGCCGGGAACTCGCCCGCACTGAGGCGAATGCTCGGCATAGCTCGCGACGCTGAATTACCCCGGGTCTCATCTCGTCGACCCTCGATTCCGGAAGCAGTCATTGCCACGAACGTTCCAACCGCACAGGTGATACTTTGGCCCGACTGCTTCACCCAATTCTTCCATCCCGGTGTCTTCGAGTCCGCGTGGAGAGCGCTCTGCGCCTTGGGAATTGAACCCGTCGCTATTCGAAGACGGCGTATGTCGCGATTTCCTCTCTGTTGTGCTCGTCCCTTGATAGAAGCAGGAATGTTGGGGATCGCAAAACGGCTTCTCAAGCGTACTGCCAAAGCTCTTTTCTCTCGACAGTATGGGGGATTGCCAGTGGTATTCCTAGAGCCGTCTTGTCTTTCAGTGTTCCGCTCCGAACTCAAGGAACTACTAGACATTGAGGAGGCGGAACGCCTCTCCGAGCGTGCCTTGTCTTTCTCGGAGGCCGTCTTTGGCCTTAGCAAATCTATCTCGAGACGTGCTAGCTTCGACCGCGGTCGAACCACAGACACGGGGCCTGGTGGCCAGCAGACAGAAGGCCTCGGTCCGTCCGGGAGCGCTCGCAAATCAGCTTCGGTGTTCATGCACTGCCACCAACGAGCGCTGTGGGGTGGTGGAATCGATGCGAAGGTCCTAGATGCAATCGGAATCGAGGCCGAGCTTGTACCCGCTGGATGCTGCGGAATGGCAGGAAAATTCGGTCTCTCGAGAAAAACGCGCGGCTTGTCCATGTCTATTTTCGAACACCAGACCAGGCCAGCGCTGGACCTCACGCCCCTCGACAGGCCGGTCATAGCCGATGGGTTCAGCTGTAGAACAAGGCTCTCCTCATCCCAATCCCGACCGGTCATGCATCTGGCCGAATATCTGTATATGGCCGTTTCAGGTCAGTCAGCAATTGATCCCCATTGAGCGAAGCCGTGGTACCTTCACATCGCGGGCGACGTGGCGTTCCCGAAGAAATCGTCCGATACGTGGGCGAAGACGCCGAAATAGTCCTATCGACTGACGATCTTACGGTATTGACAGGCTCCGGCTACTGCGCCCATTACGGTCTTCCAGAAGTGATAGCAAGGGAGCGCGCAGTCCTACTGCGAGAGTTCGACGGGAATCCACTAGTGCTGCCTCAAGTAATCGACTGGGACATTACCTGGATTATCACCGAGAACCTCGAGGTGACATCGGAGTGGAGCGACGAAGAAGTGTTCGAAGCAGTGCGAGAGCTTGCACGCTTTCACGATACCTTCGAAGATTCACCTCATCTGGTTAGCCCCATCTTGAGACGACCGTTTGGCAGAGACTTACCGGAGCTGCTTGCCCCAGCACGCGCATCTGGGTGGCAACTTCCCTCTCCTCTCGACGAGATTCTCCTCGACCCTTCCCCACTTATCAAAGCGCTTGAAGAAATGCCCTTTACCATCTTGCACGGGGATCCCTGGCCTGCGAATGTAGCAAAACGGGGTTCGGAGTTCGTGTGGTTGAACTGGTGGCAAACTTCGCTAGGTCCGGGGGTAGCCGACTTTGCTGCCTGGCTCGACCAAACTCCCTTTCAGTTAGGAAGGACGGTGGACAGACTTGGCCAAATAGAAGCTTACCTTGAGGCCCGAGGCGAGCCACTGGACAGAAAGACATTCTCACGGGGCCTCGACGCAGCAAGGATCTTCTGGTTTTTAGCTTACGACGTCCCCCAATTGAGGGCACTGGCCCAGGAGAGACCCGACCTCGCAGAAACAATGAACATCGAGGCCCACAGGGCTTGGCAAGCCTTTGAGAAAAGCTCCAGGGAGTGAACCTAGGAAGGAAGCGGCTCTCGGAAACCAAGGGATGCTCGAGTTGCTATCACACGATGCGGTAGGTCTGCACCGCGTGCGCCACGACCTTACCTTCCTCATCTGTCGCCGTAATCTCAGTGAAAATCAACTCTTTGCCACGTTTCACGGTCCGAGCGTGGCACAAAAGGTCCGACCGCTTCGCAGCTCCTATGAATTGGATAGAAAGACTCACCGTGGAGGCTCTTATTCCCTTCTCAAAATCATGGTTAGACCAAGCTGCAGCAGCCCCTGCGGTATCTATGGCAGAGGCTATGACTCCTCCGTGATACACGGATCCATCATTAGTTAGCTCGTGCCTAAAAGGCAGTCTCATCACGACATCGTCCGGTTCGTATTTTTCGAACCCCATACCCAACAATCCTATGAATGGCGTCTTTGGCATGACCTCGCGCACTGCCTGTCGTCTGGCGTGCTGCTCCTCGTCACTCAGGCTCTTACGCGAGACCCCCCCGATGTTGTCTGCGTCTCCTCCCATCCGACCCCCTAACTACTACGATCTCCCAAAGCGCACTGGCTGGTGTGCAAGAGCGCACAATGCCATATATTACCGAGTGGTAGCATACGGTATCACCAGATCAAGTGAGGGGATGCACCACGATGGCCACAGAACCATCTTCTTTGGGTGATCTAGCGAGGGGCGGCACGGTATCGCCCGCCACAGCGGAGAGCGTTGCGCTTTCGGTCTTCAATCCCTTCGATCCCAACTTTAGAAAGGATCCTTACAAGCGATACAACGCATTGCGGGAGTCGATGCCGGTACTTCAGACTCCTCTTGGTGCGACGCTTTTCTCTCGCTACGACGACTGCGTGGCGATTCTCAAAGATCATCACCGCTTCAGCTCGGATTTTCGGCACTCCCGGGCATTTCAAGACATGCTCGAACAAATGCAACGCGCCGGTACCGAACTCGACCCCACCCTAACTGACGCTCGACCTTTCATTTTTTTAGACCCTCCAGAGCACACGCGCTTGAGGGGTTTGGTACAAAAAGCCTTCACGCCCAAAGTTGTGGAGTCCCTCAGTCCGAGGGTCGAGGAGATTGCTCAGGAAATTCTTGACAAAGTCGTTGACAGAGGTGAAGGACGAATGGACGGGGTGGAGGATTTTGCTTATCCTCTGCCCGTCAGGGTCATATGCGAGATGCTCGGCGTGCCTCCCGAAGACAATGCCTTGTTCAAAAACTGGTCCAAAATCCTAGCCCGCAGCATAGACCCAGACTTTTTCACGATCCGAAACAACAGGTTCGATCCACCAGAAGAGGTGGTCGTAGCGAGAGCCTCTTTTGCGGTCTATTTCTCTAACTTGATTGAGGAACGCTCGAATGACTTAGGGGACGACCTTCTTTCCGGACTGATTCTCGCCGAGCACGAGGGCCAGAAACTTACCAGGGCTGAGCTCATATCTACTGCAATCCTGCTGCTTGTAGCAGGACATGAGACGACTGTGAGCCTGATATCTAAGGGAATCCTCCAGCTTCTTCGCCACCCCGACCAACTAGAAATCTTCAAATCCGATCCGACAATCGCCAAGAGCGCTGTAGAAGAGATCCTGCGTTTCGACCCGCCGGTGCACCTAACTGGCAGAGTAGCCGTCGAAGACACGGAGCTGGGTGGCGTGACCATTGAAAAAGGGCAGTCAGCTATAGCTCTTATCGCGGGAGCCCATCGAGATCCCGAACACTTCGAGAATCCCGACGTATTTGACATCAGGCGAGGCGCTTCTAACCACATAGCCTTCGGTTTCGGAATACACCACTGCCTCGGGGCACCCCTCGCCAGATTGGAGAGTAGAATTGCATTGACCACGCTGTTCCAGCGGTTCCCCACGTTGGCTCTAGATGGCGAGCCTGTCTTCAAAGACAACTTCGTTCTCCACGGGCTCGAGCATTTACCTCTGAGATGGGATGATTGATTTCTCCACCCGAAGGGGATTCAAGCGAGTGGTCGTAGGATTGCACAAGTACTTTCACAGCCCAGGCGAGAGAACATAAATACAGGAAAATTGGCAAGAGTCGAAGGACGAGAAAGGGAAGAGAGGATCAATGGGCAACAAGGTGTACGTGGTAGGCGTGGGGATGACCAAATTCGAAAAGCCCCAGTCAAAACAGTGGGACTACCCTGACATGGCAAAGGAGGCTGCTACCAAGGCCTTGGAGGACGCCGGCATAGAGTTTACCAGCGTAGAACAAGCAACGGTTGGATACGTCTACGGGGAGACTACGTCGGGCCAGCGTGCCGTGTACCAGTTAGGTATGACCGGAATTCCGGTCTATAACGTCAACAACGCCTGCTCCACGGGATCCACTGCGCTTTTCATGGCCAAACAACTCGTGGAGGGAGGAGTTGCAGACTGCGTTCTGGCCCTCGGCTTCGAGAAAATGGAGAAAGGATCGCTGGCACCGAAATTCTCCGATCGCACCAATCCAATGGACAAGCATTTCAGTCAAATGATCAAGCTGCGCGGCTTCTCTAACGCTCCAGGTGCGCCCCAGATATTCGGCAACGCAGGCAGAGAGCATCAAGAAAAGTACGGCACTACTAAAGAACAGTTCGCCAAAGTCGCCGAGAAGAACCACCGTCACTCCGCCAACAATCCCTACTCGCAGTTCCAAGACGTCTACACTCTTGAGGAGATTTTGGAATCGCCGGTGGTCTACGATCCTTTGACCAAACTTCAGTGCTGCCCGACTTCGGATGGCGCAGCGGCTGCGATCCTAGCCAGCGAGCGCTTTGTGCGAGAGAAGAACCTGTGGGACAAGGCCGTCGAGATAGTGGCCCAGTCGATGAAGACCGACTTCCCTTCGACCTTTGAAGACAAAAGTTGCATAAAACTTGTTGGATTCGATCTCTCGAGAAGAGCGGCACAAGAAGTCTATGAACAGTCCGGCTACGGGCCTGAAGACATAGACGTTATCGAACTTCACGACTGCTTTTCCACTAACGAACTGATCACCTACGAAGCTTTGGGCCTTTGCGAGGTTGGAAAGGGCGGGGAGCTGATCGACTCTGGAGCCGTCACATATGGCGGAAAGTGGGTCGTGAACCCATCTGGGGGACTGATCTCTAAAGGACATCCACTAGGTGCGACAGGGCTAGCTCAATGCGCCGAGCTCAACTGGCAGCTGCGCGGCGAGGCAGGCTCCCGCCAAATAAAAGATGCCAAGCTTGCACTCCAACACAATCTCGGGCTTGGGGGAGCGGCAGTCGTCACAATGTACAAAAAGGCCCAGCCACCGGCCCAAAGCTAATCTGGACATGATCGTTGGACGTGACACCGGTAGTACTCCCCTCCGATTTCTCGAAAGAGACGATTAGTTGTCCGACAAGGCACCTATAAAAATCGGGGTTTTTCCCCCTTCTCAGGTTGTGACCGGCCCTCAGCAGGTGTTGGCGGAGTACCTGCGTGCTGTAGAGGATGCGGGACTCGACTACGTCTGCTGCGGAGACCACATCAGTTTTTACATCGGATTCGGGAGCGACGGGCTTCTTACGGCTGCTGCCTACGCGGCTATGACCAACTCTCTTCCGGTATCAATCGGGATATATCTACTGGTACTTCGGCACCCAGTAGCCGTGGCCCGCCAGATCGCAACGTTCGAGTCACTTTTTCCCGGCCGCCTCATATTCGGAGTTGGTATCGGAGGAGAGGACCCTCATGAAGTCGAAATCTGCGGCGTCGAGCCCAAAACCCGGGGGCGCAGAATGAATGAGTGCCTGCAAATTCTTCACGGACTCCTTGAGGGAACCCCCTTCTCGTTCGAGGGCGAGTTTTTTCGAATAAAAGACGCTCTTATTTTGCCGGCACCGAAGACAAAACCTCCGATCCTAATCGGAGGCCGCTCGGATGCGGCGCTTCGACGCGCTGCCCTCTATGGCGACGGGTGGCTTCCTATTTGGGTATCGGCCCGCCGCTTCAAAGAAGCGACGGGCCAGATAGCAGAAGTTGCTGAACGGAACGGGCGTAGAGCTGATTCGTTCACTCATGGACTACAGGTGTGGTGCGCTACCGGTCGAGACAGGTCGGATGCCAGAAATCGACTAGCGGCAGCAATGGAATCTCTTTATCAGATTCCATTCGAACGGTTCGAGAAGTGGAGCCCTTATGGCTCCACCCAGGAGATTGCCGAAGCCCTAAGTCCATATATAGATGTCGGGTGCAAATACATCAATCTCACGTTGCAGGCGCCCGATCCCCACTCTCAAATAGAAACGGCAGCCGCAATTCGCGAGTATTTGATAAACCGGTAGGCAGTGAGTGTCGCGTCAAAAGTGGCGGTATGTCAATGAAAACAAATGCTGAAGTAGTAGTCGTCGGAGCCGGCTTAGCAGGCCTTTCAGCTGCATGGATTTTAGCTAACTCAGGAGTCGAAGTCGTCGTCCTGGAAGCCAGAGAGAGGCCCGGCGGACGAGTCTTGACGTCTAGGGTAGAGAGCACCTGGATTGACGAAGGCGGGCAGTGGCTCGGCGCGGGACATGTAAGGGCTTACAATCTCGTATCTGAGTTAGGTTTGAGTACTTTCCCCACTTTCGAAACAGGTGACTCGATAGCGATTCTCAATGGTCGCCGCATCCGTTTCTCCGGGCAGCTTCCCAAGCTCAATCCCCTTGCAACAGCCGATCTCGCACAGGGAATCCTCCGGTTCGAGCGGCTCGTTCGGGGGGTGAGTTCGGAGGCTCCATGGAACCATCCGCGTGCCAAAGATCTAGATGCCAAAACATTACAGAGCTGGATGGATCGCACTCTGGTTTCTACCACTGCTAAAAGGTTGTTCGGGCTGTTGAGCGCTGCGGTGTACGCGGCGGACCCCGCAGAGATATCTCTCCTCTTTGCGCTCTTCTATACAAAGGCTGGGCGCAGCTTCCAAACGCTACTAGGAACGTCAGGCGGTGCTCAACAAGACCGCGTTATCGGAGGCACTATGCAGCTTGCCGAGGGTCTAGCTCGGCGCCTAGGCGACGCCGTGCGCTTTGGCAGGCCAGTCAAAAGCATCTCGCAGCGCAACGGTAAAGTCGAAATCGCAGCAGGCAAGGCAACTGTGCTGTGTAAGAGAGCCATAGTCGCCGTTCCCCCTGTCCTGGCTTGGCGAATCGACTATGATCCTCCACTATCGCCTGCCAAGGACCGTCTCCTCCGTTCTTTGCTTCCAGGGTATGCAATAAAGGCGCATGCGGTGTATTCCGAACCCTTCTGGCGCAGCGAAGGCCTGTGCGGACAGGCAGGATGTCCAGACCTTCCGATCACGTTCACGTTCGACAACTCCCCGCCGGACGGCAGTGCGGGAGTGCTCGTGGGGTTCGCAGAGGGAGCGCACGCCTTAGAGCTGTCTCGTCTAGAGGATGCAGACCGGCGGAAAATAGTACTCGACTGTTTCAGACAGTACTTCGGCCCTCAAGCTTTGGAACCCAGCCACTACGCCGAGCGTGACTGGAGTAGAGAAACCTGGACTAGGGGGTGCTACGCAGCTCACGCCCCTACAGGAATACTTTCGACTTGCGGTGCGGAACTGCGATCGCCCCACGGAGCAGTACACTTCGCGGGATCCGAAACTGCGACGAGCTGGACAGGGTACATGGAGGGAGCGCTCGAGTCGGGTGAGCGGGTCGCTCGGGAGGTAATGCGTTCGATTGGCGTCGCAACAGATTAGAGGGTCGTGGGACGAAGCTTTCTCCCCCTTGGTGTCGAAGCTTCAAAGCCAGCTAGAAGCTGGACAGCACATGGGGGGTGCTTTGGCCGTATGGAAAGAGGGTAGCCCCGTAGTCGACGTTCACTTTGGGGAGCGCAACCCGCAAGGCGATCCGTGGGAGGCAGACACCATGGTTGTTGCCTTCTCCACGACCAAGGGAATGGCAAGTCTAGCCTTGCACATGCTCGCCGACGCCGGGGAGATCGAGTACGACTCCCCAGTAGCTCGTTACTGGCCCACCTTCGCTAAGGCCGGTAAGGAGGGGATAACCGTACGTCACATTCTCACCCACGAAGCTGGTCTCCACCGCATACGCGATTATGTCGACGATCCTGCCACGATCATGGACTGGAATCGGATGATCTCCATCATCGAGTCCATGGAGCCCGCTTATCCACCAGGGACAGCTAACGGATATCACGCCACGAGCTTCGGTTGGCTCGTGGGCGAACTGATTCGCAGGGTGTCCGGCACCGACATCTGCAGTTTTGTGCGGAAAGAGATCGCAGAGCCTTTGGGACTCGACGGATTCTACATTGGCATGCCAATATCCGAGGCAGACCGCGTCGCCAAGCTCTCGCTGGAAGCCACTACGACGCCTCAGATTCCTATGGCCATGCGCCCCCCTGTAGTGACCCAGGATGCTGACAGCCTTTCAAATAACCGGGATCACGGCAATTCGGGTGAGCAAGCAGCCTCGGGGACGGGACTGAGACAATTCCCGATCGCACCCAACCCATTAATCGAGGGCGCCAAGGCCTTGGCACCTGGCTTAGAGCGAATCGTAGCCAACGACACCGAGGTACTGACGGTGCCGCTCCCGGCAGCAAACGGAGTTTTTACGGCTCGATCGCTGGCAAAGGCGTACTCAGCAATAGCCGACACAACTGACGGGCCGCAGGGGCCCAAAGCGCCGCTACTCTCCCCTCGCACGAGAGAAAAAGTCCGTGCAATCTACAACTCGAGGCCAGATCTGGTCATCGGTATCCCCATGATGTGGAGACTTGGCTACCACTCAGTGTTCACAGGAACAGGAGTTATACCAAACGCCATTGGTCACTTCGGCTTCGGAGGATCCGGAGCCTTTTTGGATCTCGACACCCACCTCTCTGCCGCACTCCTGGTGAATAAGATCTCGCTCTCGTTCACTGCCCATTTGCGATTCGTCGAACTGGCCGGTGTTGCGCTACAGTGCGCCACTAAATGAAAAGTTCGAGAAGCACATCACGTCGAGGAATTGCTGCGATTCTAGTCGTCGCCGTAACAGTTGGAGCATGTACCAACACGACGAGCCAGGCCCGCAAGGCTATCTGTGAAAATCCAGCTCCTATCGGTACTCCCGAGGGCGAGCTGACCGACTTGGCTCCGACACAGAGCGGTCCCATCGGCGCGCCGTCTATCAAACCCACTCCAGTAGAAGGGAGTGGCGCCCCGTTTCTCTACTACTCGTCGAACGAATCGGGTCAGTTTCAGATCTACAAAGTACGAGCCACACTCGCCAAAACCGACTCAGCGAGTGTGGCCGATTCCAAACTACAACTCACGGATTCCGGCCGAGATCAGGGGTCGTCAAATGTCACCCCTTATGCGAGCTCGCTCGGGTACATCACGTTCAGCTCCAACCGTACGGGCAACTACGAGATCTTCGTTATGCGAGCAGATGGATCCGGGCAGACACGCCTCACCAATACCCCGGGCAACGAGCTAGGGCCAGTTCTATCTCCCGACGGACGTGCAGTAGCTTTTTCATCCGATTGCTATGGCAATGAGGACATATTTGTCGCCTCAACGAACGGACAATCAATCAAGAGAATCACGGCTTCGCCGGCAAACGAAACCGCCCCAGATTGGTCCCCCGACGGAAGCACGATAGCTTTTAGAAGCGATACAGATGGGCTGGAGGCCATTTATCTGGCCAACTCCGACGGCCAGAATCCCCGCAGGCTTACCAACAACGACTATCCCGAGTCAGCTCCAGCCTTTTCTCCTGATGGAACATCGATTGCTTTTCAGGCAAAGAAGGGCAAGTACTGGCAGATACACATCTTGCGATTCGATAGCGGAGAAGAGAGCGTTGTGTCTGACGGAAAAGGCAATGACTTCCGGCCTCGTTGGTCCCTCGATGGATCCAAACTGTACTTCGTCTCCGATCGCGATGGACACGACGCTATCTATGTGATGAACGCAGATGGATCGGCAGTGACCTTACTCGCCGGAGACTCCTATGAGGCGCGAAATCCCTCCGAAGCCTTGGCCTAGGAGGGCGAAGAAAGAACCGCCAACTCGGGATCTCTTTTTGACATTGACGCCCCGCTCACGGATGCCGCAGTGGAAATCGTCTTCATTGCCGATTTTGGAGGAGGTCCAGAACAACAAACGATTGCCGAGTCAATGCTCCGGTATGCCCGAACCACCTTCTTCTCACAGGTTAGGTCCCGCCGAAGTGTTCGTCCTCAACTCCAACCGTGTAGACGATGCTCAGACCAAATAGCTAGATGAGCGACTCCAGGTATCGAAGGCAAAAGTGCGAGTGGTCGTGTTTCACCACCCTGTTTTTTCGTGCGGACCTCATGGATCGACAAAGGAGATCCAAAGACTGTGGCTTCCAGTGCTGGAGTCTCACAGAGTAGAGCTCGTGGTCAGTGGCCACGATCACAACTACCAACGAATCGTAGAGCCGCTCGGCGAAAATGTAAGGCCGCGCGCCGTTACCTCTGCTGCTACAGTGATCGACTCTTACCGAGGAAAGATCAACTCGAGGCTACAATCATGAGTCGACTTGCCGCATGGAACTGGTGCCCCATTTGCAAGGAAAAGCTGAGACGTGCCATACCCGAAGGAGACGACAGAGAGCGCCTCTGCTGCACAGCGTGTGGCTTGATCATTTATGACAACCCTGCACCGTGTGCCTGTGCTGTAGTCGTAAGAGACGAAAAAGTGTTGCTTACTAGACGAGCTGTAGAGCCCGCTCTAGGCCTCTGGGACCTTCCGGGGGGTTACATAGAGATCGGGGAGACCCCTGAAGAGACCCTCAAAAGAGAGCTACTCGAAGAAACCGGTCTAGAAGTGCGAATCGCAGGATTCATCGGGTTTTTTGTTGATACTTACGGCGATGGGGGCTCAGACACCTTGAATATCTCCTACGAGTGCGCAGTCGTAGCAGGCCTCGAATCTCCTGGGTCTGACGTTGCAGAGCTTGGATGGTTCTTGCCAGACGCTCTACCGGCCCCCCACCAACTCGCGTTTCGCAATACCCGAGAAGCCTTGGAGCGCTGGCTGGCATCCCGTGGACAGCGCAGAGCTGCGCAGTCCAAGCAATAGGAGACAAGAAGAGATGGGGGCGATTAGGCGTTTTGCATTTGCGCTGGCGATTCTTGTGATACTGGCCTATGCAGACGTAATCGTGTTGGAGCACATCTACAAACCTATCTCGACGACTTACGCGATTCCTTGGGAAAGCTTTTCTGCCGGCCTTTCTTGGGCGCCGGAGGCGCTATGGTGGCACGTGGCTTTTGTACCCCTGTCAGCAGGGTTTTTTCTTTTGACCGGACTAGCTGCCAGAGACCTCAGGTTCTCGGTTGGAGGTTTCGTATTGTTCTTGACGGGGTGGGAGGACACGTTTTACTACATGCTGCTCAGACAATTCCCACCCTCCAGGCTCCCATGGCTGGACAATGCCTGGGGAATCGCCTGGACGAGGGTGTTTCAGCCTTCCCAAAGCGTGTCTCGGTGGGGGCTGTTCGCCGCAAATGCAGTAGGCCTCGCCTTGGCTTACTGGATCTTTTCGAGAGGAAGACACAATCCTGCCTCAAGAGCGAGAACTCGGCACTGAAGCACTTTACAAGCCGATAGCAGATACAACGTACAAGCAAGGTTGTCTGCACTCTACAGCCGAATCTAAGCCAGACTCGAGAGCTGTGCTTTCCCTCCTCGGGATAGCAGCGGTATGGGGATTGTCTTTTCCCGCAATGAAGGCGGCCCTCGAGTATGTCACTCCCTTCGAACTCTTAGCCATGCGCAATCTTTTGGGATTTCTGGCTCTTGCCGTGTTATGGGGGCCCAAGTTGTGTAAGAGAGCAAACAACCGGGATGCTTTCATAGACGCCTACACAATGCTAGCTGGGGTGGTCTTAGGAGCAGCGCTGGTGGCTGGCCTAGCACTTCAAGTCGTGGGATTGCAAACGACCACATCAGTAAAGGCCGGCTTCATCTCGGGACTGTATGTGATATTCACACCCTTTGTCGCAATCCCTGTATTGGATAGACAACCATCGCTGGCAGTCATCCTCTCTGCCATCGCCGCAACCGTGGGTCTCTTCTTACTTACAGTGGGGGACGTAAAAGGAATCTCTTCGGTGTCCCTTGGAGACGTGCTCAATGTGGGAGCTGCGGTTAGCTTCGCTGTTCACGTCGCACTAACAGGAAAATATGCTCCCCGGTGTGACTACAAGAGGCTCTGTCTCGTAGAGGCATTTGTAAAAGCCCTTGCTTTTTCACCTGCTCTTCTCCGCCTCGACCTTGAGATCGTTTTGGTTTCAAAGGTCGCAGTAGCTGTACTCGTCACAGGATTGGGGGCTACAGCTTTAGGCCTCGCAGTACAGACTTGGGCCCAGCGCAGGGTCTCCGCCCCCGCCACAGCTGTGATCTTCTCATCCGAACCAGCATTTGCGGGTCTTTTCGGCCTCCTATTATTGGGAGAATCCCTTAGCACAAGAGGACTTTTGGGTGCAGGCATCTTGCTGATAGCGATCGTCGTTGCAGCGCGACACTCTAGCGACGACACGCTCTCTGCGCCGGCTTAGCGTCTCTATATGTTCGGAGCGCTAACCTACAGCACTGGTGTGGGATTCCCGTATTTAGGATCCCGGATCTAGGTCTCGAGTTAGCTTTTCTTTGCGCGCTGCTATGTCTTCGACGAGTCTTTTCGCCATAGCCTCATCCGAGAGGGAGAACACACGGGCAGCTAAGTACGCCGCGTTCTCGGCTCCGGCTCCCCCAATAGCGAGAGTCCCCACTGGAACGCCAGCAGGCATCTGAACAATAGACAGCAACGAGTCGAGACCGCCCAGCGACTCGGTTTTCATGGGCACTCCAAAGACTGGAAGTCGGGTCTGAGAGGCTACCACCCCTGGTAGGTGAGCTGCCCCCCCAGCACCCGCAATAACAAGTCCAAAGCCGCGAGCCTCGAGCTCTTTTACGTACTCAGAGAGCAGATCGGGCATACGATGCGCCGAGATGACCTTGGCTTCGTACTCGATCCCTAATTTATCCAAAGTATCCGCAGCTCGCTTCATCGTGGGCCAATCGCTCTTCGAGCCCATAAGGATCGCTACCTTGTTAGTTGCCATCGTCTATCTCATCTCCTACCCGGTTCTACTACTTTCAGTCCTCGCCCTGAGCCTTGGTGTAGCCGAGTTCACCGTCGATGCTCAGAAGTTTCTGAATTTTCACCCACTCGAACTCCGAACTCACGGCTCGAATCAAAGCGGAAATAGATTCGTCCGAAAGCGATTGCTTATCGGAGCCAGCTGCCGTGAAACGACACTGCCAGAGGTCGACCATATCCAAGTTCGCACCGGTTGGAGGGTAGACTTGCGTCCCCCTCGACGAGATCATCCACAGTTCGAAACCGGTTCCCTCAGCCAGTTCTTGGAGCTTCTCGCCTATCTCCTGGGGGGTCTTGAATGACTCGATGAAAATATCGACCCCCGCAATTCTCACTTCTGTAGCGCGTACGTAATCTGGTCTGGGGTCGACAGGGGGAATCTCAATTCTCTTGTAACTCCTAGGCTTCCAAGAGCTTGGATGGGCACCAAGGTTCGAGATAATTGCCTTTGTGAACTCTGTGGTCTTCACCCCTTTCTCGTCACCCAAGACATCTCTTGTTGCTATACCGTCTTCCAAGGTCTTGGCAAGAGCGTTCTCGATCAATGTTGCTGCATCGAACTCGTCTATATACCGCAACATCATGGTCGCACTAAGCAACACAGCGGACGGATTGATCACGTTCTTCCCAGCGTATTTAGGAGCGGAGCCGTGGACCGCCTCGAAGATAGCGAAATCGTTTCCTAGATTGGCCGAGGGAGCAAATCCAAGACCACCAACAAGGGCGGAGGTGAGATCCGAGAGGATGTCCCCGTTCATGTTGGTGGTTACTATGACATCGAACTGCTCAGGCCGGCGCACAAGCTGGTGAGCGCAATTGTCGACGATGATGTGCCAGGACTCAATGTCAGGATACTCTTTGGCCACTTCCTCGAAAGTGCGTTTGAGCATCCCTTCGGTGAGCTTCAGGATGTTGGATTTAGTGGCGCATGCCACACTTTTTCGCCCCTCTGCCCTAGCCAGCTCGAACGCAAGCCGCGTTACTTTCTCACATCCCTTTCGGGTTACGAGTTTGAGCGCCTCAGCTACTCCTGGAGTATCCATAAACTCGATGGCCGCGTAAAGATCCTCGATGTTCTCTCGTACTACTACCAGGTCGATTCCTCGACCGGTATAGGGAGTTCTGACCCCCGGCAGCTCGCGCACCGGACGAACATTTGCAAACGTCTCAAAAAGTTTGCGTAGTGTGACATTGGCCGATTTTTCGCCGAAGCCTACAGGGGTCTCAAGCGGTCCTTTTAAAACGACTCGCGTTTTTTTGACCGACTCAACGGTCTCCGGAAGGACACCTGAGGGATGCCCCATCTGGAACACCTTTGCTCCGGCGAGTCTCTCTTCCCATGCAACCGCCGCTCCCGAAGCCTCGACAATTTGCCTAACTGCGTCGATAATTTCGGGACCGGTCCCATCTCCGGGTATCAAGGTGACCAGTTTTTTGCCGTCCGCAGTCTTGTAATATCGAGGGCTGTGACTCATATTCGATCCTCCGATCGCCGAAGTCATAAAAAGTTGCCGGCCCGATTGTCGTATCCACGATAATTTCCTGGCAAACCACGGCTCTTTGTTTCTAAGTGTGGACGGCTCGCACGTTCTAGACCGAAGAGGGAGCAGACAGCGCTTGACGGGGGTTTTCAAGAGACTGACCGAACCTCTCGAACATCTGGAGACTCAAAAGATCCGGAAAATTTCTTCGACCGTAAAAGGGGCAAAGCCCATCGCCGAGCTTGAACCACGTAAAAGAACCAAGGTTGCTGGGCTGGTTCAGAACATGAGAATAGACCCAAAAAACCACACAGGAACATTGGACGTCACCCGCAACGACGGCACCGGACTCGTCAAAGCTAGATGGTCCGGAAGACTTCGAATCCCAGGGATCGATGTCGGACGCTATATATCGGTCGAGGGAACTCCTATCATCGGCGAACAAGAAGAGCTGGTTTTCCTGAATCCGTTCTACGAGTTGGTCCCCTCCGAATAGCGCTCTTCCCTCATCCCGTCTTTCCGTCAGCACCACCCCTTCGTCCCGAAAGCACCTCCTCGAGTAAGCCTTCTGTTTCGGGAGGTGCGAAGGCTACAACTTCATCTCCATCCAATAGGGGTATGTCGGCGCGCGGCTCTAAAACATGATGGCTTCTTATAACGCCCACAATGGCACATCCACCGGGCAACTCAAGCTCGGAGATGCGCCGCCCTACGGCTGGGGAATTCGATGTGAGGGTGAAACTAACAAAAGGCACCTTTCCGCGCTCCAAAGTGAGCAATCGAACAATGTCGCCGACAGCGACAGCCTCTTCAACCAGCGAAGCAAGCATGTGTGGGGGGCTTACAGCTATATCCACGCCCCACATGTCGTTGAAAAGCCAGAGGTTCTTGGGATGGTTGACTCTCGCAAGAACCCTCGATATTCCGAACTCCTGCTTCGCAAGCAAGGAAATAACCAGGTTGTCCTCGTCATCGCCGGTAGCCGCTATCATAACGTCGCACTTGTCAAGCTCTGAATCTGCCAGATCCTGAGGCTCACACGCGTCCGCTCTTATCCAAAAGCATTTGATCTCAGAGCGGTAATGGTCTACCACCTGGGGGTCTTGCTCGATCAAGATAACTTGGTGACCTCGTTGCGTTAGATCGGCTGCAATGTATCGCCCTACTTTTCCGGCACCTGCTACAGCTACCTTCATTTGGTCACCCCTCGCCTTTCCTCTGCTCTCGCAGATGCGTAGCTAGAATTCACGATCTCTAAATATAGTCGAGCTCCAAGACAGCGATGACCAGCTCACCATCAGATTCCATCCCTGGGAGGCTCCAAAGCTTCTGTCAACTCGCTTCTATACTCTCTTAGCACAGCAATGTGCAAGAGATCGTTCTCTTGCATGAGCGTTCGCTCATCGGGAAAGAAAGTCCTTCCTCCTCGAGTGACCGCGAACACACTCCACTTCGATGGTTCCGAGATAACTTTTAGCGATTCTCCAATGAGATGTCGGGGGGCGGGCAGAGTTATAACGACCCCACCTCCCGATCCCATCGTCCACTCGTCAGAGGCTTCAGTCGGGAGGATGCGAGCCATGATCTGATCGGTCGTCCAGGCAACCGTTGCCACGGTCGAGATTCCCAACCTCTCGTAGATAGTGGCTCTTCTTGGATCGTAGATTCGGGCAACAACTCTAGGAACTTTGTAGAATTCGCTAGCTACCCTAGCCGAGACGATATTGGAGTTGTCGCCGTTGGTGACGGCGACAAATATGTCGGCTTCTTTGATTCCTGCTTCGTCAAGAACGTCCTGGTCGAAAGCACGCCCCAATATGAAGCGCGCTTTGGAGCCCTTGTGCAGTCGTTCCCGAGCCCGGGGATTCTTGTCGATTATAGCTACGGTGTGGCCAAGTTCCTCGAGCCTGTCGGCTAATTCGGCGCCCACTCGTCCACAACCAACAATCACAACGTGCATCTTTTCCGCCTTGTCGTGTCCACCCCAAAGGATTGTTATACCCCAACACTCATGCCTTGCTAGCTATCTTTGGCGATGTAGGTAGGGCTTCGCTGTAGCAGAACGCCACTATATAGACACCTTGGAGCAAACGCCACATTGCGATTGTCGTAGCTGTTTTGGCAGGTACTTGCAGACCCCTCGATCTCGTGGGCAACTAGGTCACCAGTTAGCTCCGGCGTTAGATGATCCTCTTGTGGCCATTTCTGTGAGAAATTCTTGGATAGTTCGGGATACGTCGGCCTCGACGTACCTGGCCGCCCTGAAGATGCACCATGTTCCAAAGCCGACCACCGTCACTGTGTTCAAGAACAAAGACCATCGCAAACTTTCCGCGTCATCGAGGCCCCGAGATTGCAGGAAATCGGAAGTCCACCCTATAAGAATAGGAGCGACTGCTGCACCGCAGACGGCGAGCGCCAGTCCAAACACCGCAAATGACTGGCTTCGAACCCTCGGAGGAGAGCAGGCCGCAACGACCGCAATCAATCCGGGTAACCCGTATGAGGCCACAAAGGCCCCCACCGACATAGCCACGATGACAGCCACTGGATTCGTCACGGCAAAGGCTACGGGCCAGACTAAAGCCAGCACCGCCACTCCGCTAGCCCCAAACACTGTAAGGTGTCTGAATCCTTTCTTGAGTTCTCTGTCCGCCCGCGGCGATCCTAGCCAAGTGCCTATAAAAGATGCGACTCCGAGCACTCCTAAAACATAAGAGGCCTGTCTCGGAGCGTAACCGTAGCGGCGCTCGAAGAGCGCGGGAAGCCAGAAGAGGACCCCCACAAGAGCAAAACCGACCGTCGCATTGGCGGCAATGAGAAGCACAAGTGTTTTGCGACCGCGAATCGTAGACAGGCTCGCAAAAAATCCCTTCTTGTCTTCTGGCTCTCGTAAAAACGCCGCTAGAAGCGGGTTTTGCTTGGAAACCTGCTCGAGATCGGACTCGCCCCTCCTTGGTTCCCGTAGAGTGAGCGCGTATAACCCGAAGATCAAGCCTGGTAATGCAGCCGCTACGAACGCCCACCGCCATCCGAAAGACGAAACAACTATTCCTCCCAGCACCGCGCCGAGCATCTGCCCGGCGGGATTGGCAGACCGGTGGTAGCCCAAAACTCTTCCACGAACATTGATCGGGTAATAGTCGCTCAGCAAGCTGAGATGGGTCGGTCCGATCGTTCCCTGGCCCGCCCCCAGTAGAACCCTTGTTGCAAAAAGCTGAACAAAGTTACGCGAGGCAGCAGCAAGCAGCCCTGCGCTCCCCCAGGCAATTGCTCCGATGGTGATGATGTACTTGCGTATCCACCGGTCAGCCCAGGTTCCTGCTGGAACACCTATGACTCCAGCCAGCAACACAAACGCGAAGGGAAGCAAGGCTACGACGGTGTCGCTGGCCTCGAACTCTTTGCGGATGCTCTCCATAGCCACTGCCAAGACTGAACGATCGAACTCGTCTACAGCGTTGAGGATAAACAGCAACGTTATCGGCTTTATCCCGTAGTCTCGGATCTTTCCCCAACCGACCTCGAGTCCTGCAGTCTCCGCTGCCCCCTCGGTCTCGATTCTCAGGTGAGTCCGGGAAGCTTCTTCGACAAGCTCTGCGATCCTTTCGCTAGACTCCGCTCTGCTAGCTGAAGGCTTCTCGACCACCTCTCTCTCCGGTATCTTGAAGAAAGTAAGGTGAGTTATCAGCGCATCTCACATCCGAAGAGCGAACCCCTCGTTTGATGTTGATGACCGAGATCCTACACTGTGAGGCGCGCGAAAGTGGCTTTCTGGCGGACACCCGAGGGCCGCAGTGGTCTCGATTGTCTTCGGGATAGTAGGGGATAGGTTTGGGGCGATAATCCTCACAGTTGCACGGACATGGGAGTTCGCCAAGTTGGCACAAACAATCGTGCAGGTGCTATCGGTGCAGTGTATTCCTCGCCACGCGAGGCTTTGCGCTAGAGCTGGAGTGGCCGAGCCCGGGTACTTACCAGGGATTCATTAGGGTCGTGAATGGGTGGCAGCTGGCGATGACGATAGTAAGGGTCGAGGTAGCCGAGCAGACCGCCCCCTACCCAAGAGGCGAAACAACTTCCCAAGAGGAGCTGCTTCCAATGTCCTTGGTGGGAAGAAACATCCTTTCAGACCACAAGCAGTAGGCTGGCACCACCCTGGCTAGAGCCCGCAGCGCACGTTGGCCTCACTGCGCTCGCTGCGGCGGGGCTTACACTGGTAATAGTCACACCTCGACGAATGTCGCAAGAGAGGTTTGTTCAGAGAGTGAAAAGGGGCTTGGCCAGCTGTGGGCTTCGCGTCACTGCTATTGGCATCACTGCCTTACTGGTGGCAACAGCGTGTTCCAAATCCCTACCTCCGCCGGAGATAGTGAGCGCACCTCCAGATAATTCCTCGGCACCTGAGCAGACCGGAATTTCAGATATCTTATCCCAGTCAATGCCTGCTGAAGATCCTCACCTCCTGATACGCGCGCGATTTCCCACAGCACTAGCCGTCTCACCCTCAAGGCAGCTTTTCTTTGCTGAGCGTGAAGGCCGAATTTGGAAAGTCGATTTATCCGGAGGCAAAAAAGACAAGGAACCTCCGGTCCATCTGATAGAAGAGATCGCGGTTTCCACAGAGGGCGAACGAGGCCTTTTAGGCTTGGCTCTCGACCCCGACTTCGTACAGCACCCATACCTTTACGTCTTCGCTTCGCCAGCATCCAACAAGGAGATCTCGACTGTACACCGCATAGAGCTCAAAGATGACCAGGTCGTAAAAGACGAAGTAATCATAGAGCTCCCAGCCGGTAGGGCGTGCTGCCACAAAGGCGGGCGACTCGCCTTCGGACCCGACGGCAAGCTCTATGTGACAGTCGGAGATGGGCTGGCCCCGTCAGCCTCCCCCGACATTAACGATCTGCGAGGAAAGATTCTCCGTTACGAACCCGATGGTTCCATACCAAGAGATGGGGCGTTCGGCCCGCAAACACCAGTGTGGGCAACTGGGTTGCGCAACTCGTTCGGCCTTGTCTTTTCCAGCTCGGGGGAGGCATATGCTACCGACAACGGACCATCTGGTAGCGACGGACCTCACTGCTGTGACGAGGTAAACAGGGTACGGCCGGGCGAGCATTACGGTTGGCCTAACTCGTATGGATCTAGATATCGAGAGGGCACTCCCCCGATATGGCACTCCGGAGAGGAAGTTGTCGTGCCAACGGGGATAACTGTAGTCTCGTCATCACGCTTCGGAGCCCTAAACGGTGCCGTGGCCTTCTGCTCCTTTGCCCTAAGACAGATGTTCGTCATCGACGAAGCCGGGCGGAAGTGGACGGAAGGCCTGTCCGAACCTGGGCGGGGCCCATCCGGATGCGCTCTCGATATAGTCCAAGGACCAGATGCGAGGCTATATTTCGCCGACACCGACGCTATCTACGCTTGGGGATAGCAGGTTTTATCGAGAAGTTTGTCTTCCCTTGATTAAGGGGCCCGAGGCCCTGCGAGAAATCCTTCACTGTTCACTCTCGAACGGCCGATTTCCATAAGTGTCTACGTGAGTTACCGCCGTAACGGGTTTCCTCGTGGTTGGACCATAGCGTCCTTTTGGCCAGCCCATAGGAATCAGACATATCGGCTCCACAGACAACGGTAGGCGCAGCAGCCGCTTGATGGCCCACTTGTTCCACAGTGGCAACGTCACGACGCCCGCACCCAGACCCACAGCTCGGGCGCCAAGCAATAAGTTCTGCACCGCTGGGTAGATAGATCCGTAGTAGGTCGAGTACGCCACAGATGGCTGGGGAAGAATGAAAGGAAGCCGCCACCCCCTGAGGCAAGCCACAACTACAACGGGCACCTCCTCAAAGTGATCGATCTGGTACTGGACTGCTTTCATAATTTTGATAGTCCGCTCATCGCGGCGGACACGCCGCCCCACCGATCCGTAGACGCGCCATGCTTTTCCGTACAGATCTTGGAGAGCCCGTTTTTTCTTATGATCCTTGACCAAAACGAACTCCCAATTCTGGGCATTTGACCCAGTGGGCGCTTTGGTAGCCAGCTCGATCAAGCGTAGCAATATCCGATCGTCGACAGGGTCCGGCAACAAGCGTCGGATTGATCGCTGGGTCTCTATGACCTGAACAAAAGGCCGAGATAGTCCCTCGACAGCTAACTCGTAAGTTTTTGATCCCTCTGACATCCTCATTCCTCATTGACAGACACAAAGGCAGATTTCTGGACATGAAACAGTAAAAAGCGTTTGGAAACCGGGCCTTTTGTAGACCCTTCCAAAATTTGCATTATCCGAGAGCAAATTCCTAAGTTCCGAGATAGGCCAGTGCTCAGTAGGACTTGGGAAGACCAAGCGAGTGCTGGGCCACGAAGTTGAGGATCATTTCCCGGCTGACGGGCGCTGTTCTCATCAATCTCGCCATAGGCCACAAGTCACCGACTCCATACTCTACGGTCAACCCGTTACCGCCGAGAACTTGCATAGCTTGATCAATACAACCGATAGCCGCCTCAGCAGCAGAAAACTTGGCCATATTCGCTGCTTCACCTGCAGGAAGCCCTCTGTCGAATAGCCACGCCGCCTTGCGGGTCATTAGCGCCGCTAACTCTAGTTGAATCTTTTTCTCGGCGAGCGGGTGAGCTAGGCCCTGATGCGCGCCGATGGGAACACCCCACACCGCCCTCTCTCTTGCGTAGCGACACGCACGCTCGAGCGCATAGCGCCCAAGTCCTATAGCCATCGCAGCAGAGGTAATCCTCTCCGGGTTCAGCCCATGAAAGACAGCCTTCAGCCCTTGATTTTCATGGCCAATTAGGCGCTCGGAACCGACGACTACATCGTCGAAGTGGAGTAGCCACTGCTTCTCGGGCGCGGGGATCACCGTCTCGATGAGGCTTTTCTCCAAACCCTCGGCGTCTGCGTCGACAACCATCAGCGACAATGCAGCCCTTCCTTGATCGTCGGTTCCCGTCCTAGTCACTACCAAAATCCACTCAGCTTCATCAGCGCCAGAGATGAAGGTTTTCGTTCCCCGTATTACATAGCAATCTCCATCTCGTCTGGCGGTCGTGGCAATCTTGTGAGAGTTAGATCCCGCGTCCGGTTCTGTAATCGCAAAAGCCATGACGGCTTCGCCTGAAGCGAGCTTAGGAAGGAAGAAACTTTTCTGATCTTCGGTACCGAAAGCAGAGATAACAGTAGCTCCGATTGCTTGGGAGACAACTAGCAACAAGAGGGGTACTCCTGCCGCCGCTGTTTCCTCGCACAAAATGCACAGCTCGGTAATTCCGCCACCAGCCCCTCCGTAAGCCTCATCCACGTTGAGGCCAATGAACCCCCGATCACCGAGCATCCGCCAAAGTTCGGTCGACTTCTCTCCCTTGGCGACACGCTCTTGAAACCATGCCCGGCCATAATCCTTGCAGATCCGAGCGATGGCCTCCCGAATCAAACTGTGTTCTTCTGGCTCCTGAAAGTCCGTGTCAACCTCCCAAGTCGTGACCGGTTCGTCAAAGATGAGGCTCGCTATATCCTAGGGCACCTAAGTGGTAGCTTTACCAAACTGGCTTGCTGCTTCGATACCGGACCTAATTGCACCCTCGATACTCGGAGAACTAGTCCAGTCCCCGGCGAAGACCACTGGGGGCGCCTGTTTCCAAGAAGCCAGGTTTTTTAAATGCCCGAGGCCGAACACGGGCATCGCCTCGGGCCATCTAACGACTTCCACCGAATAGCAGCAATCGATGCCAAAGAGCTCGGGGTCAATAGCAGCACCTCGCTCCCACAAAAGTTTTTCTACCTTCTCATCTGGCTCGTCGAGTAGATCCGCGGCTAACCGCCCTACGGCACTGACCACTGCTGCCGAGTGGCCCCGGGGTACCGGACCGAACAGCCATTCTCCGCCACTTCGAGACACCGAGACTTGCTCGTCGGCGAGGCCCGCCGGGTAAACATCCGCTCTACGTGCGGATCCGATCCTTACGCCATACACGCGAACGCACGGCGCGTACCTGACGCTGTAGGCCCACGGCGGTAGTTCGATTCCGTCAAGAATCTCTTTCACTCGTGTTATTGGAGCGGCCACAACACATCCGTCAAAGCACATCGCAGTTCCAGAATCGAACACTAATTCGACCCCACTTCGCTCTCGGGCTACTATCCGTCGCACAGGCTTCGCAACCTCTACTTCTAAGTGAGTTGCCACCCTCTTCCAGAGAGAGTCCATTCCATGAGCGAGTGAGTAGAACCTACCCGAGAAATAATCCCTGGCAAGGACCCGAACCGCAGCTGCAGACAGCTGTGAGAGAGTAAAACAGGCCGTGGCCGCCATCGGCTCAAAGATCGCAGACACAGCATATTCACCGATGCACTCGACTATGTGGCTCTCTGCACGTACTTCGTCTAAGTGTAGGTTTCCTGCTCCGGGATAGAGGTGCTCTCGCACCCTCAGTCCGGCTAACCAGGCAGCGAGTCTTATTCGCTCCCGCAACGGCAACTTATGGCCCGAAGTACCCGATTGAAACGCAAATCCTCCGGCTATCTTGAGGAGAGTACCGCTCCGAGAGATATGAACATGATTTCTCACATCCACAGGAGTCAGCTCGTCAGCTATTCCTACAGAGGAACAAAAACCCAGGGTTTCTCGGTGAGTATTGGATATCCAGCCCGCACCCGAGTCGAAGTGATGGCCTGGGCCTAAGTGGATGGTCTTTGTCCTGCCCCCAACCGTGTCGTCTGACTCAAAGACAACAGGGTGGTGACCCGAGAGCTTTAAAAGATACGCGGCCGTCAGCCCTGCGGGCCCGGCACCTACGACTCCTACGTTCATTCCTCTCCGCTATCCGGCCCCACTCGGCGAGCATGATCCAGCCTTTAGCTGGAACAATCGCAGGTGCTGTTATAACTCCAGCTTCCGAATCTCCTATCGACATACACGGGTTCACAATGAAGTCTCAGCTCCCGAGATTCGAGACCTCAGGAAAATCCCATGGCCAGGCCTCTTCGAAGGCAGCGGCGAAACGCAAGATCAGATCTTCCCGAAACCTTGGCGCGATCACCTGAAGCCCGACCGGAAGCCCCATGGACGTCTTTCCACACGGAACAGAAGCTGCGGGATGTCCTGTGTAGTTGAACGGGTATGTTCTGATAAAACCAGTGGGACCCACTGGCTGGCCTGCTATCTGGATCGGGTGCGGCCCCTCCGCAGAAAAAGGCGGCGTGGCCGTGACGACACAGAAGAGCAACTTGTCTTCATCGAGAAGCTCGTCAAGCTCTTTTACAAATGCGTAGCGCTTAGCTAGAGCCAACTGATAGGTTTGCGTGGCAACCGCCCTCCCGACCTGTAGCGACATCAAAAACATCGGGTCGTACAGATCCGCCTTTTCGTCTATTGACTTTCCCTGATTGAAAGCACTGTCAGCGGTGGACAACGAGAGAGCATAGTTCGCCGGATCCTCAGAAAACACGCGGTCAATCTCTTGGAGTTTCACACCGATCTGATCCAGTCTGTCGAGGGCAGCTCTTACGACCGTCTCTACTTCAGGCTCTATCGGCCCCCATCCCAAATTCAGACATACATATCCAAATGCTCCTTTATAAGGCTCATCGAGCGCTTTTCTGTACGAGCCTAAAGGTGGTGGTATAGCAAAGGGATCGCCAGGGGCTGGGCCAGCGGTGACGTCTAGTAGGAGCGCTGCATCTTTTACATGCTTTGTGAGTGGACCGTGGCAAGCCAGGAATTGCCAACCGTCAGCGATGTTGTGACCTACCCGTCCCAAGTTTGGCTTAATACCAAAGAGACCAGAAAAGGCAGCGGGAATCCGTATAGATCCGAGCCCATCCGAGGCCGTAGCAATTGGCACCATCCTGGCAGCAACGGCCACAGCCGAGCCCCCAGACGAACCCCCAGGTGTGAGCTGTGGATTCCACGGGTTGCGAGCCGGCCCAAAAGCTGGAGGGCTTGTGTATCCGCTCCAGCCAAACTCGGGCGTGTTCGTTTTGCCAACGACAATGGCTCCTGCCTTTTTTAGTAGGGCCACCTCCCAGTCATCCTCTTTTTGAGGGGGGTCTTCTAGATGCAGCTTGCTACCGAAGCTAGTTCTAAATCCGGCAGCATGTTGAAGATCCTTTACGCCCAATGGAAGTCCAGCGAGGGGACCCGGGTCCTCTCCAGCTACAATACGAGCTTCGAGAGCACGGGCATTCTCCATCGCCAACTCACCATTTACTTGTACGAAAGCATTGAGTTCCGGGCCCAGAGTTTCGATCCGCCGCAGTGCCTCGTCGACTAAATCGACTGGAGACAGCTCCTTGCTGCGAACTCTGGCGGCTACTTCTTCAATAGGCTCGGTGCTGAATGCCATTTTTGGTTTCCTCCTCTTCGCCCTCTCCCTTTACTCACACCCGCTTTCGCTCCGATGATGATACGGGTCACGCTTGCCCTAGGGCTGAAGCGATCCGCTCGGAGGCCAGCCACGCCATAGCGACAATCGTGTGCTGGGGGTTCACGCCCATATTGGTGGGAAGAACGCTAGCATCTGCGACGTACAGCCTCTCTATCTCCCAGGTCTCGAAAGCAGGATTTACAGCGGAGTACTTGGGTGAAGCACCCATCCTGCACGAACTCATGTAGTGGGTCATGACGAGACTCATCCTCCTGGCATCGAGGGCCTCGGGGGTTATGCAGCTAAGCTCGTCCGGTGAGGTGATCCTTTCCGGGAGACCCCAAACTCCGGGCATGACATACTCCGCCCCCTCCTCTAGCATCATGAGGGCAGCGGTCTTGATGCCGTTGGCGTAGATCTCAAGGTCTTGCGGCGAGATCGAGTACTGTATAGGACTGCGCAAACCGTTGGCAGGGACGATCCTTCCCTCGGCGTGCGAGCGCACTAAAACCGCCCACAAGGCAGCATGCTCCAAGTTCGCGATCTCTTGAACCAAAGCCCGCCCTATCCCGGGTATCCTCACCGCCAAGAGCTCTGGGGGAAGAGCTAAGGTCTCAAGCTTGAAGCGAGCAGATCTGGGAGGTACAGCCTGAAAACCTTGGGTAGCTCCTTCCCACATCCTAATCTTTTGCTGATAGAATCCCAAGACTCCAACGCCAGGATGGCCTTGGAAATGTCGACCTATCTCGGGCATTCGAAGCCCGCTGCGCATGAGGATGAGCGGCGTCTGGACTGCAGAAGCGGCCACAACGACCCCCTTGCGCGCTAAGATTCTGAATTGATCTCCCTTTCCATGGTCATACACGCTGGACGGCACAGTGTGTCCCTCGACCCCTACTGCACGGCCTCGATCTAATACCACCCGCTCGACCCGGTGCCGTGGAAACACCTCTGCACCCGCCTGCTGTGCCTGTGGGACGTAAGTCACGGCCATGCTCTGTTTTCTGCGTCCTTGGCATCCTTGAAGACATAGCCCTGACGCCTCGCAATCCTTGACGTTGCGGACAGTAGGTTCTGGCCTAAGTCCGACCTTTGAACAAGCAGATTTCATTAGACGATCAGATTCGGAGTACGCCGACTCGGGAGTGGGAGCTATCGAGAGATCTTTCTCAATTGCCTCGAACGCTCGGTCTAGCCGATCCTGGCGGAGTGTGTCAGCAAGGCCAAACTCTCGTCGCCAGTGATCTAGAACATCCTCGGGAGTCCGCCAGCAAATCGCAGAGTTGATAACCGTTGTTCCCCCCACACATCGACCTTGCAAAACCGGGATAATAGCCCTTCCCTCTGCGTAGGTTGCGCCGAAATCCCGGAATGTCCGCTTCATAGCCCGCCAGAGGTTTGAGTCGAAATCGTCGTCTTCTACCCATGACCCCTCTTCTACGAGTGCGACCTCAAAGCCAGCAATCGCCAGGTTCCTAGCGCAGGTCGCCCCTCCTGCTCCTGATCCGACTACGACAATGTCGGCCGCATGAGACGCGCTTGTGGCCGAACTCACCTGGCAACCTCCTCTGAGCCACTCGAGTACCCACCTAAGTGAATTGGCGAAACATTTCGGTTTTTCACATAACCTATTCGTTGTCTTACCTCGGGGAAGCCCAAGAACCCCAGCGAAGCAACTGCCTTGAGCATGAGAGCAATGTAACGGAGATAGTAAACGCGAGAGTTGTAGAAGCGCAGTAGAAGGCGTTCTCGCATCTCGACGGGAAGTCGTGGGAAAGACCATCCTGTAGTCAATACTGCGCTAACATCGAGAAGCCAAAACAACGCTCTTAGGCCATAGCGAAGCCTCGGTGGATATGCGGCGAGCACGTCGAGAAGGAATGCGCGCATATCGACGTCGGCCGCACCGATCCCTAGAGGAGATCCCTCGAAACTAGGGAAAATAGCTTCGAAAGCGGCCAAGGCGACTCGTTCTTCGTGAGGAAGCAAAAGAGAAGACATCGACCGCTCCAGGTCAATCTCGGTCGCATCCGGTAGCGGAGACACTGTCGAATCTGGCTGTAAGCGTACAAAAACCAATCCCCGCGACACGAATTTCGCAGCTCGCGGGAGTGAGTCGAAGGTTTGGAGGTCAAATGCGCATAACAGATCTCGAAGTGTGGACATGTCGTTTTCCGCTTCCCGCTCCATTTTCCCCGTCATGGACTCCGGGTCTAACCTCCCGGGACAATGGAGTGGCGATTTTCGTAGTCAAGACAGACGAGGGCATTGACGGCGTAGCTGCCTCGCTAAGCGTGGGAAGGGAGTGGGCAGGTCTCGCATATCTCTTCAAGGCCTACCTTTTGGGACGTGATCCGCTAAAGATCGAAGATCTCGTAGGGATATTGCGCAACTCGACCCGTGTGCTGGGTTTCAGAGCAGGCTTTTTGGATGTCGCCCTCTGGGACATCCTCGGCAAAAAAGCAGGACTGCCGCTTTACAAGATTTTTGGTGGAGCAAAAGATGAACTCGAAGCCTATGCATCTTTCGGGGAACTTCGTGAGCCGGCCCAGTGGAAAGAGGCTATCGCGGCAGCGAAGGAGGCGGGTTTTCGCGCCGTCAAAATTCGGATAAGACACGAGACGATCGCCGAAGACGTGGCATGCGTCGAAGCCGCTCGAGAGGCAGCAGGCTCTCGAATGAAACTGATGGTCGATGCCAACCAAGGATGGCGTATTGACGGCTTTGCTCCGTCTCCCCGATGGGATCTAGCGCGCGCCAAAAAGACTGTACGAGCCCTAGAGGATCTAAACATCCATTGGCTGGAGGAGCCTCTCGACCAGTACGACCTGAACGGCTATCGAGCGCTGAGACAGGCATCGTCAGTGCCGATCGCTGGAGGCGAGATGCTCTCTGATCTCGGCCCCTTCGAGATGATGCTAGATGGAGGAGCTTATGATTACGTCCAGCCGGATACGACGTTTTGCGGGGGCATCTCGATAGCCCGAAAAGTTTCCGCGCTTGCAGAGGCCAAAGGCGTGGGTTACGCACCGCACACCTGGACCAACGGAATAGGCCTCGCGGCTAACATGCATGTATTAGCCGCAGCTCCCACCGGTTCGCTCCTGGAGTTTCCTTGGAACCCTCCAGGGTGGATACCCTCCTCCCGTGACGCAATGTTGAAACAACCCTTTGAGATACGGTCAGACGGCAAGGTCTCTCTACCGAAAGCCCCGGGATTGGGAGTCGACCTCGATTTCGAGGCGATCCAGGCACACGGTGAGAGGCTCGCATGACACCCGCACCTAAGCGAGCTTCCGCAATCGTAACGGGCGCTGCTCGCGGCATAGGATTTGCTATCGCCCAGCAGCTCGTTCGCAACAGCATCGCAGTAGCAATCTTTGACCGGGATGGAAACGGAGCTCGCATGGCCGCCAAACAGCTTGGGTCTAGAGACGTTCCGACTCTTTCCGTAGAGATCGACCTGACCGACACCCACTCAATTCCTGCAGCGGTCGACCATGTCCGGGAGGCCTGGGGATCCATAGAGGTGCTCGTCAACAACGCAGGTTGGGACGAAATAAGACCATTTTTGCAGACCACTCCAGAATTCTGGGACCGCGTGTTGAAGATCAACTTGGTTGCCGTCATGGGAATGTGCAAAGCTGTGGCTCCTCTGATGATCGAGCACGGCTATGGGCGAATCGTCAACATCGCCTCCGATGCAGCCCGTGTCGGATCTACAGGTGAAGTTCCGTATTCTGGGGCAAAAGCGGGAGTCGTTGGTTTCTCCAAGGCGCTCGCCAGGGAGCTAGCTCGCCACGGCATAACTGTGAACGTCGTATGTCCGGGACCTTGCGAGACCCCACTCCTCGACGAAATGACGGCCAAGAGTGACCAGGCATCCAATGTACTTCGGGCAATTTCCAAGTCGATCCCAATGGGACGGTTGGCTAGACCAGAAGACGTCGCTTACGCGGTAGGATTTTTTGCATCAGAAGAGGCGGGATACATAACTGGGCAGGTTCTATCGGTAAGTGGCGGACTTACGATGGCCGGATAAATGCTTTCTACACGCACAAGCGTGAACGGGGAGACACGACGGCGTTTTCTCAGATCTGAGTCATCACGCTACTCCTCTGTTTTCGTAAGTGCGGCAGCTGCATGTGTGGTGGTAATACTAGCCGCGGCTATTGCCTTAGTTATGAAGCGCCCAAGCGGCGAATGGTTACCCGACACAGGGACAGCCCCGGATGGCACACCCACGTTCTATACCGCGATATCGGGTACTGCCGAACCCGCCTCATTGGGAGCCATTCCGAACCGCTCCGGTGACGGAGGGCCTTTGCACTCCAATTCTTCTACGCTGTGGCTCGGCTCCTCTCCCGAAGGGAACATGGACGACTCGATAGCTTTACTGCAAGAGCAGCCAGAGCCGGACACGGAATCGCCTTATACAGGTTTTTCGATGCTGCCCTGCACGAACAATCGCTTAGTAATCGTGGTGTCGTCTGCGGGGATTTCAGAAAAGGATCGCTCGGGAACGGTTTTTCTCAATGTCTTCGTGGACTGGAACCGCGACGGACGCTTTGCTGGCGGGGACAGATGCGGAAGAGAATGGGCTGTAGAGAATCTGCCAATTCCCGCTTCCGATCTCAAAGAGGGTCCAACTGCATTCCCACTCGATCTTCCAGCTGGGGAACAGACACTCGAATTTTGGATCCGTATATCTGTCACCCTGAACGAACCGGCCTTAGGTGAAAAGCCAATCCATCCCTACAAAACAGGTGAAACCGAGGACATTCTCTTCAGCGCATTAGGTGACAGCTCCACACATTCCTCACCTAAGGGATGCACCGGATCGCTTCCAATAGCTTCTCTCGGTGGTTCGACCATGTGGATCGATATGAGCCGCGTCAACCTGGATAGAGAGACAACAGCAGCCAAACGGAGCGAGGTATCCGCAAATTTTGTCGGCGAAGTATCTTCCAGCATAGCCGCTTTTGTCGATCTTCCTTCAGACACGGCACTACTGACGCTACCCGAAGTTGACAGCGTCCGCTATGGCGAAGCACTTGTGGGAGGGAGCAGGTGTAGGTTCCTGGCATTACCACGCTTCGTCCCCAAACGCGCTCCGCTTGCTGAACAACTGGAGTCTTCGAAGCTCGAACTCGGTAACGTGGGCCAGTATGCGCGATCTCCGGACCATGTTGCATACTGCCTCAACCAGTACGTGTACGCGGGCACCGCTACGCTTATACCGATCCATATGCTGGCCGCAGAAGAAACAATATTGAGGCGCCATCTCGAAGATAGCGGTACGCGTTCCCCTATGATGAGTCGCACTTCAATCTACGTGAGCGAGTCGGGGTCTTCTCTTTCGCCAACCTTAGGCCCTGGCCCTTCTAATCCGAACACCCGAGTACTCGCACTTGCGGCATACACAGACGCCTCCGGCGTTGTTCGGGCGATTCAAATGAGAGTGCCCTCCCAACTGCAAGGCAAACAGTACGCCGTTCGACTGTCCCCCACTCCCCTTGACGGAATATCTATTTCCTGTTCTCTTTCGGTCATACAGCTTCCAAACCCACAATCCTTAGAGCCGTACTCATCACCAACCCAGGAAGAAGCCTCGGTTCCCCGAATCGCAGGGGACTACATCGTGGCCTTTGCCAAAAAATCTGACTCCTGTGGAATGTTCGACCTTCGCTTTGTCGAGACAGTCCGAATTCGTCAATATGGAGAGCGAATTGAAATCCAACGAGCCGCCGGAAACCTCTCCAGCGGTCAGATCACCCCTCCCACGACTTTCAAAGCAACCGGTTCTGGTAAAGACAAAGCTGGTACCGCTTACATTGAGTCGTACTCCGTCAGACTTGTTGAACGCGGATTCGCTGGTTCATACGAACTCCACCAGGGCGCATGCCGCGCCTCCTTTGACATAGATGCAGTAGCTCGCTGAAAACCCGCCTAACCCGAACCAAGTCCACTTCGCAAGATTCCAACGGATTCCTCTCGGAAGAGAACACCTCCTCTCCCTAGCCCCTCGTTGCGTCTTGGACATGCC